>DURG01000231.1 GCA_012837465.1 Propionibacterium sp.
ACCGGCGCCGGCGCGGGAGCCTTGGCGGGGGCTCCGGCGGGGCGGGAGGCGGCGCGACGGCGGCGCTTCTGCGGGGCGGGGGTGCTGCTCTCGGGCGTCACCTGTTCATTGTTCTCGTTGTCGAGCATGCGGCTCCTTACGCGCACGTGGCGCGGACCGGGCACGGTGAACCGTGCCTCAAGACTGTGGTCCTCTGGTGAGCGAGCAGTCGCGGCAGGTGTGCCGCGGTGCAGTCTCGCTGCGCCAGGGTGGCACCGGCGGTGCCATGACCTATCGGCCATTGTTCCACACATCGCCAAGATTGCGCGCGCCGCCGCAGTCGGTGTCGCGAAAAGACGGGGGCTCAGCTGGCCGTCGGCCTCAACGGATCCTCGATCTCCCCGTCGACGAACGGGCCCTGGGCCAGGCGGTTGAGCAGCATCTCCGACGGCACTCGCTCGTCGATCGTGCGCAGCGCAGTGACCACGTCGTCAGGACGCACGAGCGGCGTCTCGACCTTTGAGCGCAGCAGCAGCGACCCGTCGTCGACCACGGACAGGGAGAGGATGGCAGCGCGCACGTCGAAGGTGCGCAGGCCTCGCTTGGTCATGCGCTCGACGATGAGTTCGTCTCGGTTGAGCAGGTCGGCCACCGCGGTGCGCAGCACGTCGGCGTCCGCCCCCACGAGCCGCACCTCCCAATCCGAGGCCTGCAGGAGTTCGCCCAGCGAGGCCTTCACCGCATCCGCCGCGTCGAGCATCTCGAACCCCTGGGGCAGCACCTCGTTGAGGGCGGCGACCACCTTGGCTGGATCGCACACCTCGCTCAGGCCGAGTTCCACGTACTCCGCCTCGGAGGATGCAGAGGTTGGCGACGGGCTGGTATAGGAGATCCGGGGGTGCGGGTTGAAGCCGGACGAGTAGGCCATTGGGATCTCGGCGCGCCTCAGCGCCCGCTCCAGCGCGCGCCCGAAGTCGCGGTGCGACGTGAACCGAGCCGGCCCGCGTTTGGCGTAGCGAAGGCGCAGTTTCTGCTGGGGCGGCGGCTGCTGAACCGGCGGCTGGCGAGAACTCATGGGGCGTAGTGTATTCGCCATGACCGACTGGCTGACCACCTCTACCCACCGCGCCTGGCTCCAGCACGAAGCGGAACGCCTCCTCGCCTTCGCCGCCGCCAGTCCGCAGCAGGGCGGGGGCGGCGCCTACCTCGACGCGGACGGCGCCCCGGAGGCTGGCCGCCCCACCGAGACCTGGATCACGTGCCGCATGGTGCACAGTTACGCGCTGGGCCACCTCATGGGCATCCCCGGCTCCCGCCCCCTCGCCGAACGCGCGATGAGCGGCCTCACCGGCGCCCTGCGCGACGCTGAGCACGGCGGCTGGTTCCACACCGCGGCAGCCGATGGCGCGAAGCAGGCCTACGACCACGCGTTCGTCGTGTTGGCCGGCTCGTCGGCCACCGTCGCAGGCCTCGAGGGGGGCCGGGAACTCCTTGACGAGGCACTGCGGATCCTGGATCAGCGCTTCTGGGACGAGGAGTACGGCCTCGTCGCGGACGCCGCGGAACAGGACTGGTCGGCCACCGACCCCTACCGCGGCATCAACGCCAACATGCACAGCGTCGAGGCCATGCTCGCCGCCGCAGATGCCACGGGGGACGCCAGGTGGCTCGACCGGGCGCGGCGGATCGCCGAGTTCGCGTGCGGCCAGGCCGCCGCCCACGGCTGGCGCCTGCCGGAGCACTTCAACGAGCAGTGGGAGCCGCAGTTGGAGTACAACGCGGACCAGCCCGAGGACCCGTTCCGGCCCTACGGCGCCACCGTGGGCCACGGCCTCGAATGGGCCCGGTTGTTCCTCCACCTCGAGGCTGCCCTGCAGCAGCAGGGCGACACCTGGTTGGACGCCGCCAAGAGCCTCTACGAGCGCGCCGTGTCCGACGGCTGGGCCCGCGACGGCGCGGACGGCTTCGTCTACACCACCGGATGGGACGGCACCCCCGTGACCGCCGACCGGATGCACTGGGTGGCCGCCGAGGCCGTCGGCGCCGCGGCCGCGCTGTACCGGCGCACCGGCGACGAGCGCTACGCCGCCGACTACGCCCGCTGGTGGGACCACATCGCCGAGCACTTCATTGACGTCGAACGTGGCTCGTGGCACCACCAACTCGATACGTCACTGAAGGTGGCGACCTCCGTGTGGCCGGGCAAGCCGGACATCTACCACGCGCTGCAGGCCACCCTCCTCCCCCGCCTGCCCCTCTCCCCCTCGCTGGCCACCGCCCTTGCTCAGGGGAAGATGGTTTGACCGCACTGCGCCGCTGGTGGCCGCTCCTGGCGCTGCTGGCCCTGGCGTTCAACCTGCGGCCGGTGGCGGTGTCCATCGGCCCCGTCCTCACGGAGATCTCCCGTGACGTCGGCCTCGACGGCGTCACCGCCGGGCTGCTCACGTCGCTGCCCACGTTGTGCTTCGCCTTCTTCGGTGCGGTGGCACCGTGGGCGGCGCGCAGGTTCGGCGCGCACCGGGCGATCCTCGTGTCGATCATCGCCCTGATGGTTGGCCAAGGAGGGCGCCTGCTCGTCGAGGACCCGGTGCCCTTCCTCCTGCTCTCGGTCCTCGCCCTGGGTGGCATGGCGCAGGCCAACGTGCTCCTGCCCTCGCTGGTGCGGCGCCACTACCCGAACCGGGTGGGCCTGGCCACCGCGCTCTACTCGCTGGTCATGACCGTCGGCGTCACCCTCGCCAGCACCGCCACCGTCCCCCTCGCCCACGCGCTGGGCGGGTGGCGGGCGTCGCTCACCTCCGGTGTGGTGATCGCGGTTGCCGCGTTGCTGTGCTGGATCCCGCTGGTGCTGCAGGCTGGCCGGCCACGACCGCACGGCCCGGCGGAGATCACCCTGGCGGCGGTGGCGCACACCAAGCTGGGGTGGGCGATGGCGATCCTGTTCGGCATCCAATCAGCCCAGGCCTACTCAGTCTTCGGCTGGCTGCCCACCATCTTCCGCAGCGCTGGCATGGACCAGGCGACGGCGGGCTACATGTTGGGGATCGCCACCGGCGTGGGCATCATCCCGGCCTTCCTGATCCCGGCCTACGTGGCTCGCACGCGCAACCCCAGCGTCCTGTTCCTGTCGATCATCGCGTGCCTGGTGGCGGCCTACCTCGGCCTGCTCCTCAACCCCATGGGCGCCCCCTTGCTGTGGGCGGTGCTGATGGCCTTGGGCACCGCGTCGTTCCCGCTGGTGCTGGCGCTGTTCGGCACGCGGGCCCACTCGCCCGCCGCGACGGCGGCGCTGAGCGGCTTCGCGCAATCCGTGGGCTACACGATCGCCACCATCGGTCCCCTGAGCTTCGGCGTGCTCTACAACCTGTTCGGTTCGTGGACCCCGCCAATCCTGCTGCAGCTCACGTTGGTCATCCCGATGACCGTCGCCGGGCTCTACGCCTGCAGGCCCCGCATCATCGAGGACCAGCTCTCCTGAGCCCGAGTGGCGTCGTGAGGAACGAACGACGCCGTATCGAGGGGCTACCGCTTGTACAGCTTCTTGCTCTGGTAGACGGGTTCGCTGGTCACCTGGACGCCGAGGTTGCGGAAGATCGCCTCGTCCACCGAACCCAGGATCGTGGTGGTGTGCACGTCACAGCCCCGCAACTGCTGGAGTTCAGCCAGCGCTCGTCGGCAGTTCTCGTCGTAGCGTGCGCCCACCGACACGGCGATGAGCACCTCGTCGGTGTGCAGGCGGGGGTTGGCGCTTCCCAGGTGGCGGGTCTTGAGCGTCTGGATGGGCTCGATGGTCTCCGGGTCCAGCAGCCGGACCTCTGCGGGGATGCCGGCCAGGGCCTTGAGCGCGCTGAGCAGCATCGCAGAGCTGGCACCCAGCAGCGCGGAGGTCTTGCCGGTGATGATCTGGCCGTCCGGCAGTTGGATGGCGGCGGCGGGGCCCTTGGTGCGCCGCTCCACCTCGAGCGCGGGCCGCACCACGAGCCGGTCCTCGCGCGTGATGCCGAGCGTGGACATGATCAGCGCAATGCGGTCCGACTGGTGCGAATCCAGTTCCTCGCGGCGCTCGGCCACCAGGGCGTGGAAGTAGCGGCGCAGCACCTCCTGCTTGGAGGCCTCTTGGCACACGTCGTCATCGGAGATGCAGACGCCGGCCATGTTGACGCCCATGTCCGTGGGCGACTGGTAGGGGCTCTCCCCCGTCAGCTGCTCGAAGAGAAGCTTCAGGACGGGGAACGACTCGACGTCGCGGTTGTAGTTGACCACCTGCTCGCCGTAGGCGGCCAAGTGGAAGGGGTCGATCATGTTGACGTCATCGAGGTCCGCCGTCGCCGATTCGTAGGCGAGGTTGACCGGGTGGTTCAGCGGGAGGTTCCAGATGGGGAACGTCTCGTACTTGGCGTAGCCGGAGGCGATGCCGCGCTGGTGGTCGTGGTACAGCTGCGACAAGCACACGGCCATCTTCCCGCTGCCCGGGCCCGGGGCGGTGACGACGACGACGTCGCGGGAGGTCTCGACGTACTCGTTGCGGCCATAACCCTCGTCGCTGACGATCAACGGGATGTCGTTGGGATAGCCCTTGATGGGATGGTGGCGATAGACCTTCAGCCCCAGCCGTTCGAGCTTGCGCTTGAAGTTGCGGGCCTGGCGGTGGTCGTCGGCCATCTGGGTGATCACCACGGAACCGACGAGCAGGCCGTAGGAACGGAACTCGTCGATGAGGCGCAGCACGTCGGCCTCATAGGTGATGCCGACGTCGGCGCGCACCTTGTTGCGGATGAGGTCGTGCGACGAGATGACCATGACGATCTCCACCTCGTCGGCGATGGTGTTGAGCATCTCGATCTTGTTGTCCGGCGTGAAGCCGGGCAGGACCCGGGCCGCGTGGTGGTCGTCGAACAGCTTGCCGCCGAACTCCAGGTAGAGCTTGCCGCCGAAGCGCCGGCGCCGCTCATCGATGTGCTCCGACTGGAGGTCGAGGTACTTCTGACGGTCGAATCCGGTCTTGCGCATGCTCTCAGCCACGGACCCCGAGCCTACACGGGGTCGAGCCCGAATCGGCCTCTGAGGTGTCACCCGGCCCCACAGCGAGATCAACCCCAAGGGGGTCGTCTTCGGCATGGGCGGCGAAGGCCCCCATCAGACCCGGCGGCACCAAGCTGTGGTCCAGGCCAGGGACACGCTGCGGCGGCCCTTCGTCGTTCGCTGGCGCTCACGCTCAGGGACCTGGTCTCGCGGGCAACAGGCCCGGGGCGGGGGTCAGGCGAGGTCCGGCTTCTTCACGAGTAGGGGCAGCAGCACCTTGCCGGTGGGGCCGATCTGGATCTCGGTGTCCAGCTGCGGGCACACGCCGCAGTCGAAGCACGGGGTCCAGCGGCAGTCCTCCACCTCGCGTCCGTCGAGGGCGTCCTGCCAGTCCTCCCACAGCCAGTCGCGGTCGAGGCCTGCGTCGAGGTGGTCCCAGGGGAGCACCTCTTCGTAGCTGCGCTCGCGCTGGGTGTACCACTCGAGATCGATGCCGAACGTGGCCAGTTCCTCGTTGGCGGCGGCGACCCAGCGGTCGTAGCTGAAGTGTTCGCTCCAGCCGTCGAACTTGCCGCCCTCGCGCCAGACGCGCTCGATGACGCGGCCGATGCGGCGGTCACCACGCGAGAGCAGGCCCTCGATCACGCCGGGCTGGCCCTCGTGGTAGCGCAGGCCGATGGCGCGGCCGTAGTGGCGGTCCTGCTTGATGGTCTCCTTGAGCAGCATCAGGCGGTGGTTGATGGTCTCCGCGCTGGCCTGACCCGCCCATTGGAAGGGTGTATGGGCCTTCGGCACGAAGCCGCCGATGGACACGGTGCAACGGATGTCGCGGGTGCCGGAGGCCTCGCGGCCGGTCTCGATGACGCGGCGCGCCAGGTCGGCGATCGCCAGCACGTCCTCGTCGGTCTCGGTGGGCAGGCCGCACATGAAATAGAGCTTCACCTGGCGCCAGCCGGACGAGAAGGCGGCGGCAACGGTGTCGATGAGGTCGTCCTCGCTGACCATCTTGTTGATGACCTTGCGCATCCGCTCCGAGCCACCCTCGGGCGCGAACGTGAGACCAGAGCGGCGGCCGTTGCGGGACAGCTCGTTGGCGAGATCGATGTTGAAGGCGTCCACGCGGGTCGACGGCAGGGAGAGCGACACGTTGCTGCCCTCGTAGCGGTCCGCGAGTTGCTTGGTGACCTCGGCGATCTCGGAGTGGTCCGCCGACGACAGCGACAGCAGGCCGATCTCCTCGAGGCCAGTGGCCTTGAGGCCGCCCTCGACCATGGCCCCGATCGTCTCGATGTTGCGCTCGCGCACCGGGCGGGTGATCATGCCCGCCTGGCAGAAGCGACAGCCACGGGTGCAGCCTCGGAAGATCTCCACGGAGTAGCGCTCGTGCACGGTCTCGGCCATGGGGACGATGGGCTTCTTGGGGTACGGCCAGGCGTCGAGGTCCATCAGCGTGTGCTTGCGCACCTGGAACGGCACCTCGGGCCGATTGGGCGCGACCCGCTGGATGCGGCCGTCGTCGAGGTAGTCGACGTCATAGAACTTGGGCACGTAGAACGCGCCGGTCACGGCCAGGCGCAGCAGCAGGCCGTCGCGGCCGCCCTCGCGGCCATCCTGCTTCCATTCGCGCACGATGTCGGAGATGAGCAGGGAGGCCTCCTCGCCGTCGCCGAGCACGGCCACGTCGATGAAGTCCGCGATGGGCTCCGGATTGAACGCCGCGTGCCCGCCCGCCACGACGACGGGTTCGTCCTCGCCGCGGTCCTTCGCGTGCAGGGTCATGCCGCTCAGGTCGAGGAGGTTGAGCAGGTTGGTGTAGCCCAACTCGGTCGAGAAGGAGACGCCGAGGAGGTCGAACTTGCCGACGGGGCGGTGGGCGTCGAGCGTGAACTGCGGGATGCCGTGCTCGCGGAGCACCGCCTCCATGTCCGGCCAGATGGAGTACGTGCGCTCGGCCAGGATCCAGTCGCGCTCGTTGAGGATCTCGTACAGGATCGCCACGCCCTGGTTCGGCTGGCCCACCTCGTAGGCGTCCGGGTAGGACAGGCACCAGCGCACGTCGACGCCGTCCCAGTCCTTGACGACGGAGTTGTGTTCTCCGCCCACGTACTGGATGGGCTTGCTGACGCGCGCGAGCAGCGGCTCGAGGCGGTCGAACACCGAGTGCTGGGGCAGGGTGGGCATCGTAGTCATAGCGCCAGCAAGGATAACCCGGTAGCGGTATTACTCCTAGCGTCCGAGCGTCATGGGGCCGACGCGCTGCAGGTTCCGGCGGCGGGCCAGGACGTCGAGGAGGGCCACGATGACCGCGGAGGCGACGAGTTGGATGAGCACGATGGGCCCGGCGGCGCCGGCGGAGCGGTCGAAGAGGTCCGCCACGTCTTGGAATGGGACGAGGGCGAAGGCGACCGTGTTGTTGACGATGTGGAACGCGGCCGCCGCCTCCAGGCCCCCGGTGCGCCATGTGATCCAACTCAGCAGGGCGCCCAACACGAAGTAGACGAGGTTGAGCCACGGATCCGACGCGCCGTGCATGAACATGAAGATGACCGAGTTGACCACCGTGCCCACTGCCATCGAGACCACGGGCTGCTGGAACCAGGAGCCGACGGTGCGGAAGACGACACCGCGCAGCATGTACTCCTCGGCGGCGGCTTGGAAGGGGGTCACCAGCATCAGCCCGATCAGGAGCCACCAGGTGTATGGGTGGATCTGGAGGTCGAGTTGATCGCCTGCCAGCAGCAGCTCACTGGCGACGTTGAGGCCGAGTACCACGAGCGAGACCGCGACGCAGGTGAAGAACCACTTCCAACGGAACCGGCCGAGCACCGAGTGGAGGAACCGTGGCGGCTGCTTCACCAGGGCGGCGACCAGGAGGGTCAGCGGCAGCATGAGCGCGATCGCGAAGCTGTTGCCCAGGACGAGGCCGGGGCTCACGCGCGCTTCCTCGAGCAACTCGAAGGCCTCGTCAGGGGTCAGGGCTCCCGTGGCGATCTCGATGCCGATCGCGGCCGCGGACACGACCATCGCCACCACCAGGAACGCGATGGCCCCGACCACGACGGCGACGATCGGCCGCCACGGCTTGATGAGGGGCCCGCGCCAGAACTGCTGGTACTCCACCGGTTCGGCAGGCAGCATCGATGGCGGGGGCGGCACCTGGTACGCCGCAGGCTCCCACCTGGGCTGCGGTGGCGCCCACTGCTGCGGGGGGATCGGTTGTGGCGGGCCCCACTGTGGTGGGGGCGGCGGCTGGTTCGGCGGTTGGGTCACAGCCCCGGGAACCACAGCGCGATCTCGGCCGCAGCCGATTCCGGCGAATCAGAGGCGTGGACCGCGTTGCGGGGGCCGCTTTCGCCGAAGTCCGCACGGATCGTGCCGGGCTCCGCGTTTGCGGGGTTGGTGGCGCCGTTGATCTCGCGCACCGTGGCGATGCAGCCCTCGCCACGCAGGACGATGGGGATCATCGGCCCGCTGGTCATGAACTCGCGCAGCGCCGGGTAGAAGTCGCGCTCGAGGTGTTCCTCGTAGTGCTGGTCGGAGAACTCCCCGGAGATGGTGCGTAGGTCCATCGCGACGATCTCGAGGCCGGCCTCCTCGTAGCGGGTCAGGACCTTCCCCGCGTTGCCCGCGGCGACGGCGTCCGGCTTGATGATGACGAGCGTTCGTTCACTCACTGCGCATTACCTCCTTGGCGGTGCGTCTCGATCCTCTTGCCGAGGACGACGCAGACCACCCAGATCAACGCGAAGATGATACCCATCGCGTACATCCACGGGGTCAACAGGCCCAATCCGATGAGCACGGCCTGGGCGAGCCAGCCCACGAGGTAGCCCCAACGCTTGCGCAGCCCGGCCAACGCGGCCAGGCACAGGACCGTCGCGACGCCGCTCCACGCGGCGGCGACGCCCAGGTTGACGCCGGAGACCTGGATCATGCCGATGTAGGCCAGCCAGATGATGATGACCTCGAAGATGAGCACCGACATCGCGGCGGCGCGCATCGGGTTGTCGGGGGCGAGCGTCACGAGTCCTCCTTCTTGTTGAGCAACTCGCGGGCCTCGCCGGCGGCGATGACGGAGCCGGCGACGAGCACTCCAGCCTGCGCGCTTGCCGTGTCGGCGAGCATGACGGCCAGGTCCAGCGCTTCGGCCATGGTGTCGGCGCGGTGTACCTTGCTCGTCTCCCACACCGTTTCGGCGATGGCGGCGAGGTCGCCGACCTTCCGCGCCCGGGTCGTCGAACCCATGGTGGTGATGACGACCTGGTCCATCCGCTCGGCGAAGATCTCGAGGACCTCCTCGGCGTCCTTGTCCTGCATCATCGCCACGACGCCGATGGTGGGCGCGAAGTCGAAGCTCTCGGCGACCCCGTCGATGGTGGCGCGCGCGGCGTGCGGATTGTGGGCGGTGTCGACGACGATGGGCGGCGAGGTGCGCACCAACTCCAGGCGGGCAGGGGCCTCGACGGCGCCAAGGCCCTCGACGATGATCTCGGGGTTGAGCGGCTTGCCGCCCAGGAAGGCCTCGACGGCGGCGACGGCGAGGGCGGCGTTGTGCGCCATGTGCTCGCCGAACAGCGGCAGGAACACGTCGCCGATGGGGCCGCCGGTGGTGTCGATGCGGAGCAACTGCCCGCCGACGGCCAGGCTGCGCTCGAGGACGCCGAAGTCGGGCCCCTCTGCCTTGAAGGGCACTCCGGCTGCTGCGGCGGCGGCCACCAGGACCTTGGCGGCCTCAGGCTGCTGCCCGGCGAACACCGCGGTGCCGCGGGGCTTGATGATGCCGGCCTTCTCGCCTGCGATCTCGGCGAGGGTGGAGCCGAGGATGTGGGTGTGGTCCACGCCGACCGGGGCGACGACCGCCACGGCGGCGTCGGCGACCGAGGTGGCGTCCCAGCGGCCGCCCAGCCCGACCTCCATGACCGCGACGTCGACGGGCGCGTCGGCGAAGGCCGCGTAGGCCATGGCGGTGATGACCTCGAAGAAGGTCATGGCGATTCCGTCGTGGGCCTGCTCGTCGACCATGGCGACGTAGGGCTCGATGTCTGCCCACACCTCGTCGAAGCGCTCCGCGCTGATGGGTTCGCCGTCGATCACGATCCGCTCGCGCACGTCGGACAGGTGGGGGCTCGCGAAGCGGCCCGTGCGCAGCCCGGCCGAGCGCAGGAGCGTCTCGATCATGATCGCGGTGCTGCCCTTGCCGTTGGTGCCGGCCACCTGGATGACCGGGTAGGCCCGCTGCGGCTCGCCCAAGAGGTCCATCAGTGCGGCGATGCGGGAGAGGCTGGGCGCGACTCGGTGCTCCGGCCAGCGGCTGGTGAGGGCAGCCGTCAGTTCGGCGTGAGAGGTGTCAGTCATGGTGGGGCCAAGCGTACTCGGGAAACGCAGCCAGTAAGATCGAGCAAGGCGACGAAGGGAACCAGTCATGGCCACCACGAATCCAGGCAGCCGCCGCGCGACGTTGCGCCAGCAGCAGGAGGCCGAGGAGCGGGCCCGGCGCACGAAGCGGATCATGCTGGCCTCGATCGGCATCGGGGCGATCCTCATCATCGCCATCGTCGCGATCGTCGCGAGCCAGCTGCTCAACCGCGGAGGCGAGTCCGCTGGCGAACAGCTCACCCCACCCAACGCCTCCGGCGAACACGGCGTCTACGTCCAGGCCAAGCCGCCCGTCGACGGCATCCCCCACGTCGTGGTGTGGGGCGACTACCAGTGCGGCGGTTGCGCGGCCAACGACCAGCTGTACGGGCCGGTCATCGACGAACTGGTCACCTCGGGCGACATCACCGCCGAGGTCCGGCAGGCCCACTTCATGGACCGGCAGGCGGAGCGAGGCCCGTCCAAGCGCGCCGCCATGGCCGCCGCCGCGGCAGACGAGGTGGGCTTCTTCGACGCCTATCACCAGAGCCTCTACATCAACCAGCAATCCGGTTACACCGATCAGGTGCTGCGCGAACTCATCCCTGAGGCCATCGGGATGAGCGGTGACGATCTGGACCGCTTCCAGGACCGCTACGACGCGTACTCGTTCGAGGAGTGGGTTGACGGGGCCCACCAGTTGTTCACCGACAGCGGCGTCAACAGCACTCCGTCCTACTACGTCGGCGACGAACGCCTCGTGATCTACGACCAGGAGACGGAGACCGTGCAGGTGGAGCCCGTGGCCGAGGACTTTCTCTCCGCTGTCAACGAACTTTTTGGTAGCTGATTCAACTAGTTTGCGTTCCGTGGTTATCATTGCTCCGGCGCGCGGTACCCGACGGTGCACGTAGCCCGACCACAGGAATCTAGGAGCACCGACATGGCGAACAACTCGAACCTCAGCAAGCGCGCTGCGCTGCGCCAGGCACAGGAGGCTGAGGAGCGCAGCAAGCGCACCAAGCGGATCATGGTCTTCGGCGCCGCGTTGGCCGCCCTCGTCGTGGTCGCCGTGCTGGCGATCGTGATCGTCCAGGCCGTGGGCAACCGCACCTCCGTCGCCGAGGAGCAGCTCACCCCGCCCAACGCCACCGAGGGCTACGGCATCCCCCTGGACGGCAAGACGCCGACGGAGGACAAGCCCCACCTCATCGTCTGGGAGGACTTCCAGTGCCCTGCGTGCGCCAACGTCGAGGCGATGTTCGGCCCCGCCATCGCGGAACTGGTCGCCAACGGTGACATCACCACCGAGATCCGCACCGCGTCCTTCATGGATCGCGGCCGCGAGGACGG
>DURG01000232.1 GCA_012837465.1 Propionibacterium sp.
GAAGGCATCGCTGGCAGCCACCTCCGGGGTGGACAGCGCCGATGACGTGGTCAAGTACATCCTGGCCGGAGCCGACGTGGTGATGACCACCTCGGCGCTGATCCGCCGTGGCCCCGCCTACGCGCAGACGCTGGTGGAGGGGCTTCGGCAGTGGCTGGGCGCCCGCGAGCTGACCCTGGAGAAGGCCCGTGGCCTGCTCGCCGTTCCCGCCGACGCCGCGGCCGACGCCTACGAGCGCGCCGGCTACGTCTCGGCGCTGGAGAAGGCGAAGGCAACCTACGGTTCGCTTCGCTAACGGGTATCCTGTCCCAGTTGGCCCCGTAGCTCAGGGGATAGAGCACCGCTCTCCTAAAGCGGGTGTCGTTGGTTCGAATCCAACCGGGGTCGCCAGTTAAAAGCCTAGTCAGACCGCATTCGCGGAGCTGTCGGAGATCACGGATTCCGGATTGGTCCGCAAGAAGTCCGCCACTCCTGACGCGCGGACCGCCGCCAACCGTTCCGTGACGACAGGCGCCCCGTGATTACTACAATAAAGTGGTAGTAATATGGTAGGCATGGAACAGCTCTCCCTCGTCCCGAAGCCCAGCTACGGCTGCGGCCGTCACGACCGCACCGCCTGATGTGCACCTACTGCGGATGTGACTCCATCACCGTCATCGGGCGGTTCATGGCAGAGCACGTCGAGATCATCAACGCCTCGGGCGAACTCCGGCGCGCGGTGGGCGGCGACGGTGACGTCGCCGTCGCAGCCGGGCGACTTGGGGCGCTGCTGCACCCACACACCGCCACCGAGGAGGCGGGCCTCTTCACCGTGATGAAGGGCATCGAGGAGTACCACGACCACATCGAGACCCTCTGCGCGGAGCACCGCACGCTCGACGACCTGCTCGAGGCCATCGTCGCGGGAGAGCACTCCCGCATGGACGAGTTCGACGTGGCGCTGCGCGAACATATCCACAAGGAGGACAACGGGCTGTTCCCCGCGGCCGCCCTCGGCCTCGACGGGGACCAGTGGATCGAGATCGATGAACGCACCCATGAGCACGACCACGCCGCCGGCAACACGCACCAGCACTGACCAGGCCGCCCGCCCGTGAGGGGCCGCCGGTCGCTGCGCGACTTCACGCTCCTGGTGTGGCTGCTGGCCGCCGTCGTGGTGGCCCTGATCCACCGCTGGGTGCCCGAGTCGACCTGGTTGATGGTCCACCTCATCGCGCTGGGCGCCATCACCCACTCGCTCGTGGTGTGGAGTTCCCACTTCACCGCCGCGTTGCTGCGCACGAGGCCCGACGGCCGGTCCCGCCGCGTCGCCGACATCCGCTCCGGGCTGCTCGCCGTCGGTGCCCTCCTGGTGTTCATCGGGGTCCCGACCGCGACGTGGTGGCTGACGCTCGCCGGCGCACTGCTCGTGTCCGCGATGGTCCTGTGGCACGGCTTCACGATCGTCCGGGACCTGCGCCGGGCGCTGCCCGGCCGCTTCCGCGTCACGATGCGCTACTACCTCGCGGCCGCCGCCCTCATGCCGGTGGGTGCCGGCTTCGGCACGACGCTGGCTTGGGGCCTCAGCGACCGCTGGCACGCGAACTTCCTCGTCGCCCACACCATGACGATGATCCTCGGCTGGGTGGGCCTGACCCTCGTGGGCACGCTCGTCACCTTCTGGCCGACGGTGTTGCGCACCCGCATGGACGACCGCGCCGAGGCGTTGGCCCGCCAGGCCCTGCCCATCCTGCTCGCGGGCATCGCGGTCACCATCGGCGGCTCGGTGGCCGGGGTGCGCCCCGTGGCCGCCGTCGGCATCGTCATCTACGCCGTCGGCCTCGTCTGGTTCGGGCGCTGCCTCATCGCGCCGCTGAAGAACCGGCCGCCGCGCGAGTTTGCCCCGGCCTCCATCCTGGCCGGCGCCCTCTGGGCCTGCGTCGCGATCGTCGCCACCGCCGTTCACGTGTGGCGCGCCGACGACATCTCACTGGCCACCAACTATTCGCTGCTCGCGGGCATCTGGGTGGCCGGCTTCCTGCTCCAACTCATCACCGGCGCGCTCAGCTACCTCCTGCCGTCGGCCATCGGGGGAGGGCCCCGCGTCGTTCGAGCCGCTGCCGTCTGGTTCGACAAGTGGACGGCCGCCCGCCTCACCGTCATCAACGGCGGCATCCTGCTGTTCCTCCTTCCCATCCCGAGTTGGGCGAAGGTCACCGTCTCCACGCTCGTGATGGTGGCGTTGGCGCTGTTCCTGCCGCTGATGATCGCCGGCATGCGCGCCGCCGCGCTCGAGAAGCGCGCCGCAGCCGCAGGCGAGGAGCCGTCCCTGCCGCCGGAGCGGGCAAACGCGCTGACCGGCAGCGGCCTCGTCGCAGGCATCGCCGCACTCGCCGTCGCCATGTCCGTCGGCTTCGGCATGGACCCGGGGGCCGCCGGGCTCGCCACGCCCACGGCCGCCACCGCCGAGGCGGTCGCCCCCACCGGCCAGACCGTGCGCGTCGAGGTGGCCGCCGTCGACATGCGCTTCGAGCCGAGTTCCGTGCGGGTCAACCCCGGCGAC
This sequence comes from Propionibacterium sp., assembly GCA_012837465.1. Taxonomy (GTDB): domain Bacteria; phylum Actinomycetota; class Actinomycetes; order Propionibacteriales; family Propionibacteriaceae; genus Arachnia. Next base: position 2,543 of record DURG01000232.1, read on the forward strand.
CACGTCATCATCGAGTTGACCAACACGGATCCCACCAACGTGCACGACCTGATGGTCGGCGACGTCCGCAGCCCCCGCATCGCCGCCGGTGAGACCGCCGAACTGGACCTCGGCATCGTCGGCCAGTCCATCGAGGGCTGGTGCACCGTCGTGGGCCACCGCCAGATGGGCATGACGTTCGACGTGCTCGTGGGCGACGACTCCGTTGCTGCACCCCAGGAGCCCGACGGCGCCGGGCACTCGATGGACCACGGCGTGCCCGCCGCAGGGGATCCCGACGCGGTGCTCGGCCACGTCGTCGACCCGGTGGCACCGCCCCGCACCGAGGCAACCGTGCACCGCCACGAATTCCGCGCCACGGAGGAGCCGCTCGAGGTGGCACCCGGCCTGTGGCAGCGGCGCTGGACGTTCAACGGCCAGGGCGTGGGGCCCACGCTGCGCGGCAAGGTGGGCGACGTCTTCGAGATCACGCTCATCAACGACGGCACCATGGGCCACTCGATCGACTTCCATGCCGGCGACGTCGCCCCCGACGAGCCCATGCGCACCATCGCGCCCGGCGAGACCCTCGGTTGTTCTTCGACTCGTGGCTTGGTCGTTGCTCTTGTAGGGCCCCAGCGACTTCGACGAGTGCCGCACCTTGACCGAGTTGACGAAGCTGCCCAGCGCCACGCTGAGCGTGTTGTCGAGTCCCCACACCGTAGGTGGTAGCAAGGGAACCATCCATCGACGTGGCCGCCGTCAGAAACGGCCGGTGCTCCACACCCTCCACCATCTGGGTGGCCTCGGCTTCAATCTGCACCCAACCCTGAGCACCACCGCGCAGCAGACCGGCCGAACCAACCTGCAAGTCATCATCATCAAGGACCGCCTCGACGTTCCGCTCTCTCATTTTCACAACAATCGGTAAACTCACCAAGGTGGGCACCAACACCATTCGGGCGAGCTTCGACGATGACCTGATCACCGTCTACCAAGCGTTCAGCCCCAGCATCGCCGTACCCGCAGTCGAACAGGGAAGGTTCGTGCCCCCGTTCAGCATGGATCGGATGTCATGGATCAAGCCGTCCTTCGGGTCTGCTGAAGGTTTGGTTGACTCCAAGACCGCATGACTTCTAGAAGGTCGTGCTGAAAGGATGGCAATCATGCCGAAGATCACTTACACCGAGGAGTTCAAGCGCGACGCGGTCGCGTTGGTCGAGTCGGGCATCTCGCAGAAGCAGGTGGCCAAGGACTTGGGGATGGCGAAGACCACGTTGCAAGCATGGGTCCGTGACGCGAGGTTCCAGTCCCACGGAATGACACCCACAACGGACCCTGGGGCTCGCAAGGACATGTCCCAGGCGTTGCGCCGGATCCGTGAGTTGGAGATGGAGAACGAGGTGCTGCGCCGCGCGGCGGCGTATCTGTCGCAGGCTCACTTCACACCCCCAAAATGACGCTTCTATGCCTGATGTCAAGTCATGCGGGTTTGGAGTTCGCGGAAGAGGGCGCGGGCGACGTAGCGTTTGAGGCAGCGGCGGATTTCGCGGGGTGTGAGCCCTTCAGTGCGGCGTCGTTCGACGTAGGCGCGTGTGCCTGGGTCGAAGCTCATGCGTGTGCGGACGATGACGTCGATGGCGCGGTTGAGTTGGCGGTCTCCTGAGCGGGAGAGCCGGTGCCGGGTTCTGTTGCCCGAGGATGCGGGCAGCGGTGCGATGCCACCCAGTGCGGCGAACGCGGCTTCGGAGCGGATGCGTCCGTGGTGCGAGTATGTGGTGACGAGGATCGCGCCGGTGACCGGTCCGATGCCGGGGAGCTCTTGTAGCCCGGGTGCGAGCTTTTCGGTGAGCGCGGCGAGCTCGCGGTGGTTCGCGTGGAGCAGTTCCGTTTGCTCGCCGATAGTCGCCGCAAGGCGCTTCGCTTCGCTGCGGAGGACGTGGAGTGTCCCGGTGTTGTGCGATGTGCGCCATGCCGCGATGGCTTTGATCTGCGTGTCTGTGAGGGGCTTGCGGGCATCGATGCCGAGATCGGTGCTGCGTGCGAGGGCGTTGAGCGCGTTGCGGTTCGCGGTGCGTTGCTGGTCGATCAGCGACCGTGCGGTGAGCAGAACCCGTAAGGCGGTGCGATCGCCCGTTTGGCGCGGGCGGGAGAGATGTTCCAGGTCCTGACCGAGCACGGAACGGGCGGCGGCTTCCGCGTCGAGCAGGTCGGATTTCCCCGCGTGCGCGTGTGATGCTCGGGCGGCTGGGCGCACCTCGGCGACGTCCATCCCGGTCTCGGTGAGCAGTGCGGTGATGCCTGCTCCGTAGGAGGACGTGCCCTCGACCGCGGCCAGGACAGTGGTTCCCTTCGAGCGTCTGGCGATCCAGCTGACAGCTCGGGCGTTGCCCGCCGCGGATGTCGGGAATGTTGCGGTGTCCACGCGAGCACCGGTGGCGGCATGGACGAGGCAGTAGGTGTGCGTGCGGGCATGCGTGTCGACACCGACGACATGCTCGAATTGTTCAGCGACAAGCGTCACGAGAACCTCCAGAGTGAGTTGGATATGGAATCGCCAGCTCGTGGGTCGCGAAGAGCCACATCTGTAATGAGTCACACCCCCGAGGGTGGACAAGCTTCTAATCAAGGCATCTGCGCGCAGAGACCGGCTTCGAGACGAGCGCGGACATGTCATTTTCAAGACACCACCGTTCGGCAGGTCGGATCTACCCGGAGTCACACGCTCGTCTCGAAGATCAGCCTCTCAGCCAGCCACGGGCGGGCTCGAGATCCATTACAGATCTACCCGCTCGTCAAGGAGATGGCCGCCGTTGGTGCCCCAGTGAGGGTGCCGGTCGCGGTCGCGTGCCGGGTCTTGGGATTCTCCACACAGGGCTACTACAAATGGCTCAAACAGCCTGTCTCCGCCCGTGAGGCCGAAGAGCAAGAGCTCATCTCGGTGCTGCACCAGCTCCACGGTGACGATCCAGAAGGCGGCTACCGGGTACTGGCCGACGACATCACCGAGCTCGGGTACACACTCTCGGAACGGCGCGTGTGGCGGCTGTGCCGGGTCGCCGGCATCCAATCGACCATTGTGAAACGCAAGTCCCGGTACAAGAGTGCTGGTGAGCCTGTCCATGACGATCTCGTCAACAGGCAGTTCACGGCCGACGGCCCCAACGAACTATGGCTCACCGACATCACCGAGCACCGCACTCACGAGGGCAAGGTCTACCTGTGTGCGATCAAGGACGTGTTCTCCAACCGGATCGTGGGCTACTCGATCGACACCAGGATGAAGGCCCGCATCGCCGTCAACGCGCTCGAGATGGCAGTGGCCCACCGAGGCCGGCCCACCGGAGTGATCGTGCACTCGGACCGCGGCTCTCAATTCCGCTCCAGACGCTTCCTGAAAGCCCTGAAACGTCACGGGCTACGTGGCTCAATGGGCCGCGTCGGGGCCTGTGGTGACAACGCTGCGATGGAGTCGTTCTTCGCGCTCCTGCAGAAGAACGTCCTCGACTGACGGTCCTGGACCAGCCGTGAGCAACTGCGCCTGGCGATCGTGTCCTGGATCGAGGGGAAGTACCACCGGAAACGCCGTCAACGCCGGCTCGGGAAACTCACCCCGGTCGAGTTCGAACTCATCATGAAACCAACCGCTACACTGGCGGCATAAACCCGGAGGTCAACCAAACCTTCAGCAGACCCATCCCATCGTCGCTGCGCTCTGGGCGCCGCGGCATCTCGTCATCATTTCGTGAATGCTCGCCTTACTATGGCGCC
>DURG01000017.1 GCA_012837465.1 Propionibacterium sp.
CGGGTCAAGCCCGAGAACTGTTCCCGGGTGATTGCGAACTGCCGGTAGAACGTGGGGCGATCCAGGTAGGTGGTGTCGTCGCCACGCCCCGTCTCGGTCATGCCGATCCGCTGCAGGATCCGCACCGAGGCCGGGTTGGCGTCGGCCGCCTCCGCCCAGATCTCGCCCAGGCCGAGTTCGTCGAACCCGTGGAGTAGCCCCGCGCGGGCCAGGGCGGTTCCGAGTCCTTTGCCCCAGCGCTCCCGCCCGCCCACGACGTAGCCCAGCTCGCGGCGCTGGGTTTCGTCGCCGCGGAGGTCGACGAAGCCCACCACCTCGCCGTCGCTGACCGCGATCAGGCGGATGAGGCCTGACGGCGGGTCGGCGACCAGCTCGGCCCACCGTCGGCGCCGCTCCACGGGATCCAGCTCTCTGGACCAGCCGGCCTCGTCGCAGAACAGCAGGTCGTCGCCCCAGGCCGCGATCACCTTCGCGTCGGCCGGTTCCATCGGCCGCAGCTGGATGAGCGGCCGCGTGAAGGCCCCGATCGTCTTCGTGGTCGACTTCGATGACATGCGCCCACCCTAATCTCGGGGCTCCCCGTCCCGCAGGGTCATGTCGCTGGTGTCGTTGCCGAGGTGGCCGGGCTCCTTGCTCTCCTCGAACTGGGGAGCGTCGTCGTTGCCCGCCCGCTCTGCGAACGCGGAATTATCGCTACCGAAACGGGGGCAGGTGTGGATTATCCACTCCTGAGTAGGATCTCAGCCATGAACATCGACGAGTTCGGACGGCCCGAACCCCACTTCGCAGGGTCGGAACTTGACACGCTCGTCCAGTTCCTCGACTACCAACGCGCCACCCTCGAATGGAAGACCCGGGGCCTCGACGACGAGGCGCTCAGGCGCAGCATCCACCCCACGACGATGACGCTCGGTGGCCTGCTCACCCACCTCGCCTGGGTGGAGGACTTCTGGTTCGGCACCGTCGTCGAGGAGCAGAAGCCGATTGAGCCGTGGCTCAGGTTCAACTGGGATGCGAATCCCGACGGAGACTGGGCGCTTGCACGCACCCTCGGGGCCGCGGAGATCCGCGGGCTGTGGGAGGAGGCGGTTGAGCGGTCCCGCGGGATCGTCGCGGCCGCCGTCGAACGCGACGAGGCAGGCGCCCTCGACGTCACGCATCCGGCGTGGGGTGGCCGCGAGCAGGTGTCGCTGCGGTGGGTGCTGGTGCACATGATCGAGGAGTATGCCCGGCACAACGGCCACTCCGACCTGCTCCGCGAGGCCATCGACGGCGAAACCGGCGAGTGATCGTGCCGGGGCCCGAACCGTTCAGCGCGTACACGACGCCGGAGTTCTGGGACGATCCGCACATCTCCGCCCAGATGCTGCGCCACCACCTCGATCCTGACTCGGACGCCTCGTCCCGGAGCCACGCGTTCATCGAAAGGTCCGTTGTCTGGTTGGTGGGGTTGCTGAGTTTGCGGGAAGGGTCGCGGGTGCTGGATCTGGGCTGCGGCCCGGGGCTCTACGCCCTCGGGTTGGCGCGACTCGGGGCACGGGTGGTCGGGGTTGATGTCTCACGCCGGTCCCTGGGTCACCTACTGGAGGCGTCGGCCGCGGAGAACCTGCCGATCGAGACCGTGCACGGCAGCTACCTCGAAGCCGACCTCGACGGTCCGCACGACGCTGCGATCCTGATCTACGAGGACTACTGCGCGCTCAACCCCGCCCAGCGACACCTACTGCTGACCCGGGTACACGAGGCGCTGCGACCCGGCGGTCAGCTGGTCTTCGACGTCACGGCGGCGCCCGCGTTCCCAGTGTTCGATGGGTCCGTCGACGACGTCGAACATCGGGTGGGGGAGGGGGCCGGTGAGCCGGGGCTCCCATTCGGGGGATCGGCCCTGCACCTTCGCGCGGAGGTGGGCGAGCTCGAAGTCGAGTTGGGCTGAGGTGACGGTCAGGCGGAGTGAGGGGACGGGTTCGCCGTCGAGGCGGGTGCGGTCGAAGCTGTAGCCGCGGCGACCCGCCTCCTCGTGGAGGGCTGCCAGGTAGGTCACGACCGCACGAACCGGATCGTCAGTTGCCCTGAAGCGCTCAAGCTGCGGGTGCGACCTGTAGCCACGGGTGCGTCCGGCCAGCACGGCTTGGGCCAGGAGCCCTTCACGCCAGCCGGCGACCAGGGCGGCCCTGTCCAGCAATCGGGGGTGAAGGCTCCACAGGCGCATGGTGAAAACCACCTAACGCTGAGCATCCAGTCGGGCTGAAAGACTGGCAAGCTCGTGGTCGACGATGTCGAGGATCAGTGTCTTGTCCACCCGGAAATATTCGTGAATGACGACGTTCCGGAGCCCGGTGATTGACGCCCAGGGGATATCCGGGAAAGTATCCCGGGTCTCAGTGGAGAGCGCGCGTGCCGCCTCTCCGATGACTGCGAGATTTCGGAGGATGGCGTCGTACGCCATGCCAACGAGAGCGTCGTCGTCCTTGAGGTGTTTGGCGTAAGTCTGGCATCGTGCGATGGCGGCCTTGATGTCAGCGAAGCGGTCCTGATCCGAGCGGCTCATAGTTCCACGGCATCACGCAGGGCGGTCTCGGACACGGCATCCCGGAGCAGAGACTCGCTCACCACGTCCACTCGTACTCCCAGCAGGTCGCTCAGTTCTTCTCCGAGGCCCGCTACTCGAAGCAGAGCGTTCCCTCTGTCTTCTACCAGGTCGACCAAGAGGTCAATGTCGCTACCAGGCCGTGCGTCACCCCGGGCAACTGAACCGATCAGCCGGGGATTGGTTGCCGAGTATGCGAACAAGAGGGCATCGATGGCGGGGCGCTGAGCTTCCAGCGCAGCTCGCAGACCGCGCGCTTCGGCACTGATGACGCTCATGCCTCGAGGATACGTCGCATGCGCTGCCGGAGCTAGCATCGGGTGCATGAGCGAACCCTCTGATTCGTCCGCAGGATGCGTCTTCTGCGGAATCGTGGCGGGGACTATTCCCAGCGCCAAGGTGGCCGAGGACGAGATGACGTTGACCTTTATGGACATCGACCCCGGTTCCGACGGTCATCTCCTCGTGATCCCGAAGCGCCACTGCGCCGACCTCACCGACATCCCGCCGGAGGATCTCGCCGCGACCACACTCGTCGCCCAGCGGATCGCGAAGGCCGTTCTCTCCGAGGAGTTCGGCGCTGACGGCGTGAACCTGTTCAACTGTTGCCGTGAGGCGGCGTGGCAGTCTGTGTTCCACTTCCACTGGCACGTGATCCCGCGCTACAACGACCGGTCGAAGGATCGGATGGAACTGCCCTACGAGCCAGGACACCCGGCCGACCTCAATGCGATCGCCGAACGCGCGAGGGTCCTCGCCGGGCTGCTGTAGAGCCGAGGCGAAAATTAACGCTGC
>DURG01000233.1 GCA_012837465.1 Propionibacterium sp.
CAGTTCGACGACCTCAAGCAGGCCGAACTGAGCCGCCTCGCCGACTGCGTGACCGAGGCCGTGGAGGGCGTCGGCCCCTTCGACCTCAACGTCGGCACCCCGCAGGTCCACGACCGGGCCGTCGAATGCGTGGCCGAAGCGAACCCTGGGTGGGAAGCGTTGATCAACGCCGCCGGCAAGGCTGCGGCTGCCTTCGGCGGCGAGGTCAAGGACGCGCCCTACGCCCCGCACCTGACCCTGGCGTACGCGACCGGCGACGTCGAGGATGCAGAACTACACCGTCGGCTGGGTCCGGCCCAGGCGATCGGTACCGTCCACATCGGGCAGGTGCACCTGGTTTCCGTGACGGTGCGGCCGGAACTGGGCTGGTTCGACTGGGTGGAACTGGCGAACTGGTCATTGTGACCATGGGAAAACGCCCCGATCGTCGCCATGTGGCCCGATCGAGGCGTTTTCTCAACCTCAACAAGCGCCCCAGGCAGGAATCGAACCTGCGCACGACAGATTAGAAGGCTGTTGCTCTATCCGCTGAGCTACTGGGGCTCGGCGATTTAGTGTAGCCGCACAGGTATCCAGAGAAAGGGAGCACACCATGCGTACGGAGATCGTCTGCGTGCCCGTGACCGACGACGACCAGGTCGACCACAGCTGGGGCAAGGCCCGCACCGTCGCCCTGGCAACCATCACGGACGGGGAGATCAGCAACTGGCGCCGTGACAGGGTGCGCTGGGACCTGTCGAAGGCGCAGGCCACCGAGGGCGCACACCACGCGGTCGTCGCGCGGTTCATCCGCGACAACGACGTGACGATGGTCGTGGCCCACCACATGGGCGCGGGGATGGCCACCATGCTCACCAAGATGGGCGCACTTGTCTTCCAGGGCGCCGAGGGCGATGCCCGCGCCGCTGCCACCCTCGCCGTCGACACCCATTCGCGCAACGTCGGCCCCGCGGAATAGGGTTGGTGCCCATGAGCGAGAAACTGGTGTGGATCGACTGCGAGATGACGGGCCTCGACCTGGAGACCGACGCGTTGATCGAGGTCGCGGCGCTCGTGACCGACGGCGAACTCAACGTGCTGGGTGAGGGCGTCGACGTGCTCATCAAGCCGTCCGACGAGCAGCTCGCAGCCATGGGAGACTTCGTCCGCGAGATGCACACCAAATCCGGCCTGCTCGATCAGCTGCACACCGGCACCACGATGGAGAAGGCCACGCACATGGTGCTCGACTACATCCGCGAGTACGTGCCCATCGCCCGCAAGGCGCCGCTGGCCGGCAACACAATCGGCACGGACCGCGCCTTCCTGGCCCGCGACATGCCCGAACTCGAGCAGTGGGTGCACTACCGCAACGTGGACGTGTCCTCCATCAAGGAGCTCTCCCGCCGCTGGTACCCACGCGTCCAGTACCTCGCCCCGGCCAAGTCCGGCAACCACCGGGCGCTGGCAGACATTCAGGAATCCATCGAGGAACTCCGCTATTACCGCGACGCGCTGTTCGTTCCGCAGCCCGGCCCGTCGTCGGAGCAGCTCCGCGAGATCGCGGCCCGGCACCGCGGCGCCCTCACCGGCGCCCCGGAGCCCACCACGCCGTCGTCGCCCCGCACGCCCACCGCCTGACCCTGCAGATTTCACAACTCGGGCGCCGGTGCGCTAGCATTGGTCGCTGCCGGGCAACCGGCAATGGTGGGTATAGCTCAGTTGGTAGAGCACCTGGTTGTGGTCCAGGATGTCGCGGGTTCAAATCCCGTTACTCACCCCGAAGCTTCGGCCCCGGTCCTCCATCCGGGGCCGAAGCATTTCCATCACCTAGGCTTGTTGCCATGACCGATAACGCGGTAATGCACCCGACCGATTCCGATGTGCTGGAGTTCCTCCACTCGGTGGAACCCGAACGGCGAAGGGCGCAAGGTCTCGAACTGCTGGAGATCTTCTCGGCCGAGACGGAAGCCGAACCGCAACTGTGGGGACCTTCCATCGTCGGCTACGGCCGGGTCCGCTACACCTACCCGACGGAGCGCTCGGGCGAGATGCCGCGCGTGGGATTCAGCCCCCGAAAGGGCGCCCTGACCCTGTACGGGCTCACCCTCTACGGCAGCAACGCGGACCTGCTCGAGAAACTGGGCAAGCACCGTCTCGGCAAGGGCTGCCTGTACATCAACAAGCTCGAGGACGTCGATGACGGCGTGCTGCGCCAGCTGATCCGCCGGGGCTGGCAGCAGTCCACGGACAACTTCATTGACAGCCACACCGACACCACCGTCGACTCCCTGGACGGCCGCTAGTGAGTAGCCCCGTGCCGATGTGGGCAGGCGACAGCGACGACGGGGTGCTGGGCATCACGGTCAGCAGGAACGGCCCGCAATCGGCGGCCCTCCAGGACGCCGCGGAGGGAGACCGCCTGCTGCTCGACGGCCCCTTCGGCGTGTTCACCCGCCCTGCATCCGCCAGCGACCTACCGATGGTGCTGGTCGCCGGCGGCGTGGGCATCACTGCCTTCCGGCGCCTCTGGCAGCGCCTCGAACAGGAGCGTGACCGCGAGGCCCACCTCTTCTATGGCAACGAAACCTACGAGGAGATCTCCTACCGCGACGAGTTGGACTCGTTGGAACACGTCAACATCGTGCACGTCCTCAACGACGAACCGGACTTCGACGGCGAGACGGGCTTCGTCGACGCTGACGTGCTGGAGCGCAACCTGCCAAGGGAGCTGGGCGAGTACCAGTTCCTGATGTGCGGCCCCGCCCCCATGGTGTTGAAGCTACGCGAGGGGCTGGCCGAGGCAGGCGTCCCGAAGGACCGCATCCGCGAAGAGCTCTTCGCCTCCTGATCACTCGTAGTGATCCGGCTCGCCAGCCCGGACAACCCCGGACTCATAGGCCAGCACAGCCAGTTGCACGCGGTCCCGCAGACCCAGCTTGGTGAGCATCCTGGACGCAGCAGTGCCTGGTCGTCGACCACAACGACGCGGATCACGACGTCGCCCCCAGCACCGGCGCCAACGGCAGGCGGGCCACCACGCGAAAGCCACGGGCGGGCAGTGCGCCCGCGACGAGGGTGCCGTCATAGAAGGCCGCCCGTTCCTGCATCCCGACCAGGCCGTGACCGGTGCCCACTGTGGCCGGGCTCCCGTGTCCGTCGTCCTCAACCTCCACCTCGAGGGCCTCTGGCAGGAACCGGACCGAGACCTCGACCCGCGTCGCCCCGACGGCGTGCCGGCGCGCGTTGGTCAACGACTCCTGCACGATCCGGTGGGCGGCGAGATCCACCCCGGCGGGCAGTTCCCGCTGCGCACCCGCCACCTCGAGGCTGACCGGAAGACCGCCGTCGGCCGCATCGTCAATCAGATCCCTGAGCCCCGCCAGGCCAGGTTGCGGGGTCAGGGCCCCCACATCGCCGTCCTCACGCAGCATGCCCACGAGCCGCCGCAACTCATCGAGCGCACCTGCACCCGTGGCGCGGATGGCCTCGAGCGACCTGCGCGCCTGCGCCGGGTCGGCGTCGACGACCTGCTCAGCGGCTCCC
>DURG01000234.1 GCA_012837465.1 Propionibacterium sp.
AGTCGTAGAGCAACTCGACGCCCTCGGCACCGCGCACCAGCAGGGTTGGGCGCAGGAGGAGGCGCAGCCACAGCCGGGAAGATCGACAACGCCCAGCAGAGATTCATGCACCGAACGCCACCGGTCACTTTGGCCACGCACGCTCATGCCGCGGGGCGATCGTGCCGATGTCCGGATGTTCGGCCGCACGCGCTGTGTCGACTGGCAGCGCCCGCTCCCTACGAAGTGCGTGACGTCACCTTCACACCGATGAATGGCCGTCCGTGCCCGCACCGATAGCCGATGGCTGGCACACCCCAGAGTTCTTCTCGATGGAGGCAAACGCTGGCGATGGAGGGGATGTGAAAGGCTGCGTAACATGGATCCCGCTGACTTCTACTCCGGCATCGTCGTTGACGCGTACGCCAAATTGAAATCATCAACATTCGTGGCCGCGCCGTACATCGACTTCGTCCGCACACACGGCGAGCCTGGCTTGGAAGTGGGATGCGGCGACGGGCAGCCTCTGTTGGACCTATGCGAGGCCGGGCTCGACGTGGAGGGAGTCGACTCGTCGATGGACATGGTCGTGCGAGCCCGAGAGAACGCGGCCGAGCGCGGGATCAGGACTGGGATCTATTGCCAACGTGTGGAAGGGCTGCGACTTCCCCGGCGGTTTGCCTCGATCTACTTCGCTGGCCCCACGTTCAACCTGCTTGCCGACGACACGACGGCGGCACGGGCGTTGCGTGCCATCCGGGAGCACCTCACCGACGATGGCGCCGCTCTGATACCGCTCTGGGTGCCCAACCCCACCCCGGAGAACGAATTTGGTGTCGCTCGGACGGCGGACGACTCCGGCGTTCAGCTCAGGTACACGCCTTTGACGGAAACCTATGACGAAGACCAGCGTACGAGGACGACCTCTTCACGGTACGAACGTGTCACACCGGAGGGAACGGAGACCGCGGACCGGGAGTGGATCATCCATTGGCACACTCCGGGGTCGTTCCGCGAGCTTTGCCACGACGCGTACCTCGAGGTGGTCCGGATCGTCGATGACCACACGGATGGTCCTGCCTCGGAAGCCTCCGTGAACTTCACTGCCGTCGTCCGCCGCCGATCGGAAGACTCCCAGCCGACGCGCAACGGCAAGTGAGGCGACGTGGTCGCACGCTCATGCCGCAGACACTGAACTACCGTTTGGTCAGTTCTCCACAGCCGAGACGATATGGGCTGACGTGACCGGAGTTGCTTCTACTATCTGGTCATGGCGGCTTAAATGAGGGTGCTGGGTACATCGCCCAGCTCGGTGAAGCGTCGCCGCGCGAATTACCGGGTTGCAGGGATAGACCCCAGGACGGTACCGCAGGAATACGTCGCCGCTCCTGACGCGGTGCGCAGCAAGATGATTGCGCTGGGCGAAGTTCCTCTGACTGTTGGATTTGCGGACACGGGCCGTGGTGTGCGCCTAACGGCCCGTCGCGTCGCGTTCGAGCAGGCTCGGGGTTACGAGGCGTTGCCTACTTCGCACCTTCTGGGGCTCGCCCGATTGCCTTCGACGTCGGATCTGGAATTGACGGCTCTAGTGGAGGCAGCTGATCGACGCTCCGACGGAGCGAAGGTGCTGGCTGTGGCGTGTGCTCATCCTGCTTGCAGCGATGTGCTGCTGGATCGGTTGGTGGGCAGTTCCAGACGTAGCGTTGCTCTTGCTGCTTCCCTTGAACGCGCGCGGAGAGGTATGGCTGACTGGTCTGCCTTGCCCGAGCTTTCGGAGGCTCAACGCATGGTGCTGGCGGAAGAGGGCCCAACCGAGGCAGCGTCTCGGTTGGTCGCGGATCCATCAGACCGTGTTCGTCGGGTGTTGGCCACTCGGTCGTTGAGGCACGCGGCGTCGATGGTGTTGGCGACGGATGTCGATGTGGAGGTTGGATGGTGTTGGGGAGGCATTCGACGGATGGGCGGGTGCTGGAGTGGTTGCGTTCGGATTTGGATCCTCGGGTGCGGGCTTTGGTGCGCTATTCGGGTGCTCTGCTGCTGAACGTGTAGTCGAACTGGCCAGCAGTCTTCTCGGATCTACTGGGAAGGGTGCCGGACGCGATCATGGGCGGTCAGGCCGGTGGCGGGGCGCTGGTGGGTCGACCACGGGCCGCTCGGGTGCGCCGGTGGGGATTCGGAGATTCCAAGGAGAGGGCGTTGCTGGGTGCTGGTGGTGTGACTGCCTCGTAGCTCTGTGAGTTGAGTGCTGTCTCGCGGCTTCGGTTGCCCAGCCGGCGATGTAGTCGAACGAGGTCGGTTTGGAGTCCAGACCGTGTTCGGCCGAGACAACGTAGGCGAACGATTCGGCCTCGACCTCCACCATTCCGCGACAGTGGGCCGGCGGCCTCTCTGCTGGGGCATGCAACGCCACATGCCCTGCCTCATGAGCAAGGACGGCCGCTGACTCCGCCGGCGGCAGTCCCTGCTTGATCAAAACCTCCCGTGTTGGGTAACGCGTGACCCCTTCCGCGCGACCTAGGTCAGTGGACTCGCCAACCGTGAAGCCGTGAGCCATGATGAACCCGGTGATGCTGTCCCTCATTCCGAGCGGGGCGGCACCCCGAAGTTGCACGGCAGGTCCCGAACCGGGCAAGGGTGGCCCATCGGTTTGGCTGATGTCGAACACCGAGCTGGGCTTGAACCCGACAACGCGACGCCCACGATCCTCGCCCTCGCGAAGCGCCGCCGTTTCATCGTCGGTCACGGTCCGGGCGATGGGAGCCATCACCGCGATCGCCCTCTCACCGCGGCGCACTTGGCGACCCATCGCTTGCCAGGCACGATAGCCAGCCACTTGGTTGGCGTTCGGATTCTGACGCAGGATCAGAACCTGATTGCGCAGCGAATACTGAGGGAAGCGGCGCGCCATCTCCAACCACTCGGCCCAGCCCCCGCCAGACATCATCGCCTCGATGCCCTTGGCCAGTTCCTCCTGCAGCTGAGAGACCCGCTCCTGACGCTTCTGGTCCAGCTCAGCCTTCTGAGAAGCACTCAATTCTCGTCGCGCCATCACAACCCCACAGGAAGCACGGTGACCCCGGCGATGACTTGAGTCGCGTCGTCGCGGTGACCATGGTGGCACAAGGCTTCCCCCTCGACTGTCACGTCCCCGACCACCAAGCGCACGGCGTCGGAAAGCAACTCCAGCGCTTCTTGATGCGGGCTACTCGCAGCAGAATGAACGCCCGCCCAACCCCGTTTCATGCCCGCAGCCCAAGCGGCTCCGAAATGACCCCACGGCTCGAGTGGGCCGGCCTCTTGTCGTTCCATCGATGCCCTGGCGCGCGGTAGGCCGTTGCCTCCATCACGGCATCCAGCTC
>DURG01000235.1 GCA_012837465.1 Propionibacterium sp.
CAGCGCCGAGGTAGCCGTTCTCCGAGATTGGGGCGTCGCGCACCCGCTCCTTGCCGAACTGATCCACCAGGGAGCCGTTGGCGTTGATGGTGCTGCCGATGATTCCCCACGTCACGTCGAGGCCCATCAGGAAGACCTTGTCGTCCCTGGCCATCTCCTCGCGCTGGGCTTCGACGATGATGTCCATGTAAGTCATACTGCGCATGGTGTTGTCTCCTCTCAGCGCCGGATGTCGATGGGTTCGGTGAAGACGTGGGTGAACGCGTCCTCCACCGGGGGTTCTGGGGACTGGCGGGCGTACTCGACGGCGGCATCCACCTCCACGCGGATCTCCTCGTCGATGGTGTCGAGGTCGGCCACGTCGAGGTCCCATTCGTCGATCCGGCCCCGGAACAGTGTGAGGGGGTCTCGCTGCTCGCGCCACTCGTCGACTTCGGCCTTCTCTCGGTAGGGCTCGGTGTACGGGCCGATCGCGTGGTTCTCGTAGCGGTAGGTGCGGGTCTCGATCAGCGATGGCCCCTCGCCCGCCCTGGCCCTGTCCACGGCCTTCTTGACCGCTTCGTGGACGGCGACGATGTTCTGGCCGTCGACGATCTCGCCGGGCATTGCATAGGCGACGCTGCGGGCGGCGATCGACTCGGAGGCTACGGCGTCGCGCCACGGCGTGTATTCGCCGTACCCGTTGTTCTCACACACGTAGACCACGGGCAGGTCCCACAGCGAAGCCATGTTGAGTGACTCGTGGAAGGTGCCCTCGTTGGAGGCACCATCGCCGAAGAAGCACAGGGTGACCCGGTGGAAGTGTGAAATGCGCCGTACAACTCGCCCTTGAGGAGCAGGTCCTTCGTCGTCTCCTCGAAGTGGCGGATGCGGCTCATCCTTCGGTAGGCCTCGATGAGGCGTTCTTTGGATAGTGACACGTCCCTTTCCCTTCCGGGGACGCCCAAGTCTGGGACCGCAAGTCCCCACTAGCTGGAATGGCCACGCACCAGGCACGTCTATGTGCCGGCGGTACTACCCATTGCAGCGCTCGGGTCACTGTGTGTGGGGGCGAGTTGACTCATCTAAAACCTCCGCTGGGGCGGGTTCGTTGCCTCACGTGATTTCTCCGGTTGTTGGGGTCGTTGCCTCACGTGGGGATCTCCGGCTGGGCATGATCGATCGTGTTTAACAACAACAGATTCTGAATGGACCACGAGCCACGGGGTGAGCACGGCCGGGTAGAGCCAGCGCCCGCGCCGGGAGAGGACGCTCTGGAAAGGCAGGATGAGCAGGAAGCCGAAGAGGATCTAGTTCCCGGTCTCATGGCCCAGCAGGGGGGTAGGGGCGCCTCTGTAGCCTTGGCGCCGTGACCGCAATGGACTGGGGTTTCGACAACACCTATGTACGCGACCTGCCCGGCTTCTACCGGCCCTGGCGGCCCGGTGGGTCTCCGGCGCCGGAACTCGTGGTGGTCAACGACGAGTTGGCCCTCGAGCTCGGGCTGGATCCGGCCTGGCTGAGATCGCCCGACGGGGTCGCGGTCCTTTCCGGCAACTCGGTGCCCGACGGTGCCGAGCCGATCGCACAGGCCTACGCCGGCCATCAGTTCGGCCAACTCAGCCCGATGTTGGGCGACGGGCGCGCCGTGCTGCTGGGCGAGGTCGTCGACAAGCACGGCGATCGACGCGACGTCTCCCTCAAGGGATCCGGGCGCACGCCTTTCTCCCGCGGCGGCGACGGCAAGGCCGTCATCGGGCCGGTGTTGCGCGAGTACCTGATGGGCGAGGCGATGCGCGGCCTCGGCATCCCGACCACCCGCGCGCTGGCCGCGGTCACCACCGGGGAGACGGTGATGCGCCGGGGGAGGGAGCCCGGGGCGATCCTGACCCGGGTCGCGTCGTCGCACCTGCGCGTCGGCACCTTTGAGATGGTGAGGCTGCACGGCAACGAGGAGCAGCTGCGCCAGTTGGCCGACTATGCAATGGCCCGCCACTACCCAGGGTTGGATGCTGGCGACTACGCAGGTTTCCTGTCGGCGGTCGTGTCCCGGCAAGCGCAGTTGATCGCGGCTTGGATGAGCGTGGGCTTCATCCACGGGGTGATGAACACCGACAACATGGCGATCTCGGGGGAGACGATCGACTACGGCCCCTGTGCATTCCTGGACGTGTACGAACCGGAGCAGGTGTTCAGCTCGATCGACGCCCAAGGCAGGTACCGCTACAGCCAGCAGCCGGCCATCGCCGCGTGGAACCTGGCCCGCCTTGCGGAGACGCTCCTGCCGCTGATGGGCGGGGACGCGGCCGTGGACGACGCGACCGGACGCGTCGAGGCATTCTTCGACGAGTACGGAGCGGCCCTCGCTGAACGGTTCAAGGCGAAGACCGACTCGCCGGCCGACTCGCTGCTGTCGCGCATGCACGCGGACGGGCTCGATTTCACGAACACCTTCCGCGAGCTGCAGCCGGAAGGCAACCCGATCTACATCCCGCGCAACCACCTCGTCGAGGAAGCGCTCGCGGCAGCTGCCAGGGGGGACTATGCACCCTTCCAACAGTTGCTGGAACTCGTGCGGGATCCCTTCAGCGAGCGTCCCGGGATGGAGCGCTACGCCGAGCCTGCGCCGGCGGGTTTCACCGAGGGCTACCTGACCTTCTGCGGTACCTGAGCCTGGATCCACCGATCGGGACCTACTGCGCGTCCCTATCCAGGCACACTGGCTTCCTCGTGCCCACTCAACAGACGCCTGAGCCTGGATCCCCGATCGGCCAAAGCAGAAGGCCCCGACCGAAGTCGGGGCCTTCTGTGTGGTACACCACCAGGGACTCGAACCCTGAACCCGCTGATTAAGAGTCAGCTGCTCTGCCAGTTGAGCTAGTGGTGCGCGCGAGGATTAACTGTAGACCTCGCGAAACCAGTTGTCCAATCGGGGGCCCAGAGAGCGCCGAACCCCTGGTCGGAGGCGGATCAGTCGATGATGTTGGGCAGCGCCCTGTCGAGCACTTCCTCGACCTCGATGCGGGTCTTCGGGCGGGTCACGCGGCCGACCTCCTGGCCGTCGCGCAGCAGCACCATCGTCGGCCAGAGCTTGATGCCGAACGACCGGCCGAGGGGGAGGCCCTTCCCATCGGCGACCTTGACGCGCTTCACGTCCGAACGCGGGTCGAGCGCCTCCGCGAGCACGGGCGCCGACGCGCGGCAGTAGCCGCACCAGTTCTGGCCGAACTCGAGGGCCACGAGGCCGGACATCGCGTCGACCTCGTCGCGGGTGGGCTGTTCGTCCATGTATCCGAGACTCATGGCCCAAGCCTAGGGGGCCCGCATCGTCAAAAAAAGAGGAAAAAGGGTGGCTCAACCCCTTCAGTTCGTCGAATACATGAGCTATTATTAATGCGTGGAAAGCACGATAGCGCGAGAACTGGCAGATGAGCTGCTCATGGCTCACCTGGCGGAGCGTCGCGCCCGTGCCACCCAGGTCGTGCTGATCGCGGATCTCGCGGAGCATTACATCCTCCCCGCCGGGGCAGAGGTGGTCCACGGCGTGATGGTGGACGCCCTCGTTGAGGAGGTCTATCCCTTCGGTGGGCCCGGCGCGCCACATGTCTCCGAGTTCCTTGCCATGGAGGTGGCCGCGCTGCTGCGGATCTCCAAGGCCAAGGCGTCAGTCATGATTCAGGGGGCCGTCCACCTCAAGTGGCAGCTTCCAGACCTGTTCGAAAAGGTGGAGCGCCTGCTGGTCGACGCAGATCGTGCGGTCCAGGCTTCGTATGCGGTCTCGGACCTGCCCAAGCCGTTGGCGGAGGCAGTCATCGCGCGCTGGTCACTCATTCAGGAGCGCTACGCCTGGAGCGGGGCGTTCCGCAAGCTCGACGAGCTGATCGCGGAGGTGGATCCCCGCCGTGCGGAGAAGGAGGCGGAGGCCCTCGAACGTCGGGGGGCGAAGATCTTCACGAGCTCTGACGTCTTGGGCTTGTCGGCCCTGGGCTTCATCGAGGCCACCGTCGACGTCATCGATGCCAAGCTCTTCGACGCGGCACTGAGTCAGGTGGCCGAACTGCTGAAGAAGGTGCAGGGTGACGATTCGTCGCTCGAGGTGCGCCGTGCCAAGGCCTTCGGCGTGCTCTCGCGCCCTGCCTACGCCCTGGCGCTGATCCAACAGGGCATCAACAATGTCCCTCAAGCTGAACTCCCCATCGAGCCCTTGGGTGACGATGGGCTCCCGCTGCACGGCTCTGCTGAGGGTTACCTCCCGGCCGGCTGCGCTGGGCACGTGTGCGGCACCATCGAGGTGCCGCTGGCCCGGCTCCAGCCCAAGGTTGAGGTCCAGGTCGTCGTCGAGGCCGATGCCGTCGGCTCCACCGGGATCGCCCGGATCGACGACGCGGTGCACGTCGCCGTCGACACCCTTGGCGAGGTACTCGACGGCAAGGCCGTGAGGCTCCAGCCGGTCATCGACCTCCCGCGGATGCCGGAGGAGAGCCAGTACCGGCCCAGCGTTGCCATGCGGCGCGCGGTGCTGGCCCGCTGGCGCGAGGAGGTCGCCCCGTTCTCAAGTGGGCGGGCCATTAAGAAGGACCTTGACCACATCCTCGAATGGTTCAAGAAGCACGGCCCAGGCCAGACCAACCTCGACAACTTGGTCCCGATCCCCAGACAATTGCACCGCGCCAAGACGTGCGGCCTCTGGCTGATCAAGATGGACGACCAAGGCCGAGCCATCTGGACCAGCCCGCTCGGCTACAGGTACGTCGTCACCCGATACGGCACCGAACCGTTGCTCTCCCTGCACCGCTACGGCCGCGACTACCAACGCGTCCGGAAACCCCAGGCTGCCTAGGAGGCGCCTCCCTCCTCGGCTGGGGGATCGGTGAACAGCAGCCATGCGTAGCCGTAGGGCGGCAGCTCGATGCGGTAGCTGTCTCCCACCACCTGCGGTGCCTCGGGGATCGTGCCCGACAGCACCGCCGGCGTGCGGCCGTCGAGGCCGGGCAGGTCGACCTCGACCGACTGCGGCCACGCCGTCAGGTTGTTGAGGCACAGCACCCGGGTGCTGCCCTGGACGCGCTCGAACGCGAGGACGGACTCCGGGCACTCCAACTCGCGGTACTCGCCCACACCGAAGACCTCATGCTTGCGGCGCTGCGCCAACGCGTGGCGTAGCCAGTTGAGCAGCGACTCGGGGTTGGCCTGCTGGTCAGCGACGTTGACCTCCTGGGCCCCGAACGGCGGGGCACAGGGGATGGGCTTGTTGAACAGGTACGGGTTGGCCTCGGAGAATCCGGCGCCGGGGATCTCGCTGGTCCACTGCATGGGCGTGCGGACGCCGTCGCGATCGGGCAGCCAGATGTTGTCGCCCATGCCGATCTCGTCGCCGTAGTACAGCACCGGCGAGCCGGGCAGCGCGAGCAGCATGGCATGCATCAGGCGGATCTGGCGCTCATCATTGTCCAGCAGGGGGGCGAGGCGTCGACGGATGCCCAGGTTGAGCTTCATCTTCGGCACTGGCGCGTACTCATTCCACAGGTACTTGCGCTCGTCCTCGGTCACCATCTCGAGCGTGAGTTCGTCGTGGTTGCGCAGGAACGTCGCCCACTGACAGCCGTCGGGGATCTCCGGGGTGTCGGCCAGGATCTCGCTGATCGACGTCTTCGAGCCCTGCTTCAACGCCATGAACAGGCGCGGCATCACGGGGAAGTGGAACGCCATGTGGAACTCGTCGCCGTCGCCGAAGTACTCGACGACCTCCTTCGGCCACTGGTTCGCCTCGGCCAGCAGCATGCGGCCGGGGTACTCCTGGTCGACCATCTCGCGGATCCGCTTGAGGATCTCGTGGGTGCCGGGAAGATTCTCGCAGTTGGTGCCCTCCTCCTCGACGAGGTACGGCACCGCGTCGAGGCGGAAGCCATCGACGCCCAGGTCCAGCCA
This sequence comes from Propionibacterium sp., assembly GCA_012837465.1. GTDB lineage: Bacteria > Actinomycetota > Actinomycetes > Propionibacteriales > Propionibacteriaceae > Arachnia. Next base: position 5,908 of record DURG01000235.1, read on the forward strand.
GAAGCGCAGGGCGTCGAGGATCTCCTCGGTGACCTTCGGGTTCTCGTAGTTGAGATCGGGCTGGTGGCTGTAGAAGCGGTGCCAATAGAACTGCTTGCGCACCGGGTCGAACTCCCAGTTCGACTCCTCCGTGTCAAGGAAGATGATGCGGGCATCCGAGTACGCGGTGTCGTCGTCGCGCCACACGTAGTAGTCGCCGTAGGGGCCGTCGGGGTCCTTCCTCGACTCCTGGAACCACGGATGGTCCGCCGACGTGTGGTTGAGCACGAAATCCGAGATCACGCGGATGCCGCGGGCGTGGGCCTCGCGCAGGAGGTTCTTCATGCCCTCCTGCGTGCCGAGCTCCACCTGCACGCCGGTGAAGAAGTCCACATCGTAGCCGCCGTCGCGCTCAGGGGACGGAAAGAAAGGGGGGATCCAGATGCAGTCGATGCCCAGCCACGCCAGGTAGTCGAGCTTGCCGATGAGGCCGTTGAGGTCGCCCACGCCGGTGCCGGTGCTGTCGGCGAACGAACGCACCCAGACCTCGTAGAAGACGGCCTTCTTGAACCACAGCGGGTCGTCGCTCAGCGCCCGGCCGGGAGGGGGCACTGCTGTCGCCGCCTGCGGCACGGCGGGGCTGACAGCTGTCCAGGTCGCGGTGGCCGGGGATGGATTCGTGGGGGACGGCTGGGGAATTACACCCGGCACGGATTCAGTCATGCTGTTCATCCTCCTTGATCACGACAGGAGTTCAAGTACGGCCTGCTCGAGGCCGGTCTGTCGGGCGTTGGCCGTGCTGTAGCGCTTGGCAGCAGCGGTGGCGATGGTGTCGCCGGATTCGTAGGCGTCGATCACCCGCGGGTCGATGTACGACGAGCGGGCCACCGTCGGGGTGTTGCCGAGGTAGCTGGCCACCTCGTGGACGGCCTGCTTGATGGCGCGTTGGCGCGAGGCCTTGGTCTTGCCCTCCTCCTCCGAGAGCGCGAGCACCTCGGCAGCGATCACCGTCGCGTGCCAGGTGCGGAAGTCCTTGGCCGTGAGGGCCCCGCCGAACAGGCTGCTGAGGTACTCGTTGACGTCCGCGCTGCTCAGGTCGTGCCACACTCCGCCCTCCTTGTAGGCGAGGAGGCGCTTGGAGTCGCCGTGCCGGGTGCGGAGCTTCTCCAGCGCCTCGATGGCGTCCTTGTCATCGACGGCGATGCTGTGGGCTATTCCCGACTTGCCGGTGAACGAGAACACCAGGTCTGAGCCCTTGCGGCGCACGTGCTGCCGCTCCAGGGTGGTCAGCCCGAAGGAGCCGTGCGCATCGGTGTAGGCGTCGTTGCCGATGCGGAAGTATCCCACGTCGAGCAGTCGCACGGCAGTGGCTGCGGCGCGTTCGAAGGGCATGTCGTCCTGCCGCAGGTCGGATGCGATCCTGC
>DURG01000018.1 GCA_012837465.1 Propionibacterium sp.
GCGCATCTTGGCGACCTCCATGTAGAAGTTCATGCCGATCGCCCAGAAGAACGACAGACGTGGCGCGAACTGATCCACGTTGAGGCCCACCGACTCGCCGGCGCGGATGTACTCGACGCCGTCGGCCAGGGTGTAGGCCATCTCGATGTCCGCCGTCGCTCCGGCCTCCTGCATGTGGTAGCCGGAGATGGAGATCGAGTTGAACTTTGGCATGTTCGCGCTGGTGAACGCGAAGATGTCGGCGATGATCTTCATCGACGGCGTGGGCGGGTAGATGTAGGTGTTGCGGACCATGAACTCCTTCAGAATGTCATTCTGAATGGTTCCGGCGAGCTGCTCGGGCTTGACGCCCTGCTCCTCGGCCGCGACGACGTAGAGCGCAAGCACCGGAAGCACTGCGCCGTTCATCGTCATGGACACGCTCATCTGGTCCAGCGGGATCTTGTCGAACAGCTGACGCATGTCGAGGATCGAGTCCACGGCCACACCGGCCATGCCGACGTCACCGGTCACACGCGGGTGGTCCGAGTCGTAGCCACGGTGCGTGGCCAGGTCGAACGCGATGGACAGGCCCTTCTGTCCCGCCGCGAGGTTGCGGCGGTAGAAGGCGTTGGACTCCTCAGCGGTGGAGAAGCCCGCGTACTGGCGCACGGTCCACGGCTGGTTGACGTACATCGTCGCGTAGGGGCCGCGCAGGAACGGCGGGATGCCGGGAGCGGTCTCGAGGAAGTCGAGGCCCTCCAGGTCTTCCTCCGTGTACAGCGGCGGCACGAGGATGTGCTCCGGGGTCTGCCACCCTGCGGTGTGCAGCGTCGACTCGACGATGGAGCTGTACTTCTCGGCGGCCTCAGGGGTGGGGCGAAGGCCGAGATCGATATCGGAGAAGCGGGGAATGCTGGTCATAATCAGGCTCCCATCTGATCGAGGGTGGTGGTGAGCAGCTCGACCACGTCCATGCCGTCGAACACGTTGCCGTCGACGGCGGCCTCGCCGCCCTCGCCCAGCTCACTGATCTGGCCGGCGACGTAGACCGTCTCGGCGCCCGCGTCACGCAGGGCCTTGGCCACGTCGACGCCCTGGCTGGCGTAGACCTTCGCGCTGGAGCAGAGCACCGCCACCTTGGCGTCGGCCTCCTTCAACTGCCTGGCGAAGTCCTCGGGCTTTTCGCCCTCAGCGAGGATGGTGTCGATGCCGCCCACCTGGAACAGGTTGGACGTGAAGCCCTCGCGGCCACCGAAGTCGCGGCGGGTGCCGAGGCAGGCCAGCAGCACCTTGGGTGCGTTGCCCGCCTCGCGGGCCTTGCTGGAGCGGTCGCGGAGGTCCTCGAACACCTGGGCGTCACGCATCGGCGTGAGGCCCTTCAGTTCGGGGGCGTCGGGGCGCGCCTCGCGCGAGACCGGCTCCTCCTTGTAGTTCGGGAACATCGAGACACCCGTGATCGGCAGCTTGCGCGTGGCGAGCCGCTTGGCGCGGTCTGCGTTCAGCTCGTCGAGCTGCGCCTTGATCGTGCCGTCGTTGAGTGCCTTGACGAAGCCCTCGGCGTCGATGCCCTGGAAGACCTCCCACGCCTTGGTGGAGATCTGGTTGGTCAGCGACTCGACGAACCAGGCGCCGCCGGCGGGGTCGTTGATGCGGCCGATGTTGGACTCCTCGGCCAGCAGCACCTGCGTGTTGCGGGCGATGCGGCGGGAGAAGTCGGTGGGCAGGCCGGCGACGTGGTCGAACGGCAGCACCGTCTGGATCTCCGCACCGCCGACGGCGGCGGCGAAGGTGGAGACGGTGGCGCGCAGCATGTTGACGTAGGCGTCGTCGCGGGTGAGGACCCGCTGCGAGGTGATCGCGTGCTGCGTGGCGCCGCTCTTCGACTCGCTGACACCCAGCACCTCGCCCACGCGGGCCCAGCGGCCACGCAGCGAGCGGAGGCGCGCGATGGTGGCGAACTGGTCCGTGGTGGCCGAGACCCGGAACAGGATCTTGCTGAACGCGTCATCGACGCTGAGGCCGGCGTCGACCATGGCGCGCACGTACTCGATGCCGACGCCCAGGGCGTAGGCCACCTCGTGCACGTCACCGGCACCGGCGTTGTGGTAGATCGTCGCGTCGACGACGAACGGCTTGATCAGCGGGAACGGCTTGGCGAGCTCGAGTCCCTCGGCGATGGCCGACAGGTCGGGCTCGGTGCCCGCGAGGGCGGCGGCGCCGATCGGGTCGATGCCGAAGCTGCCGGTCATGCCGGCGCTGTCGATCTCGTTGGCCGCCATGAAGTCGGCAAGCGCCTTGGCGGCCTCGAGCTGCATGGTTGCGGAGCTCAGGTACACCGGCGCGAGGTCGAGCAGCACGTCGCCCAGCACGGCCGGGATGTCCTGCGGGCTGAGTGCATCGGGGTCCACGCGCAGGAAGACGGCGGTGGCGCCGCGCTCCAGGTCCGTGAGGACAGCCTTCTTAGAGGTCTCGGGATTGGGGTGCTCGTGCAGCTGAGCCACGTGCCAGGCCGTGGTGCCGCCGTCGCGGATGGTCGCGCCGCGGACGAAGGGGAAGACGCCCGGGTAGCCGAGCTCCTCGACGCCATCATCCTTCGTGTACAGCGGCTTGATCTCGAGCCCGTCCACGGTGGTGCTGGTCAGGCGCTTGTACGCCTGCTCGATGTTCAGTTCCTTGCCTTCTGGGCGTCGGCGGTTCAGAACCTTCAGAACCTCTTTCTCCCAGTCGGCCTGGGAGGGTGTGTCGAAGTCCGCGGCCAGGCTGATTTCGGCCGCACTCGTAGCTTGATCGCTCATAGCTCTCCGTCTTTCTAGGGGGGTCAGGCCCACCTCTCAACCCTAGACCAGAGCGGCTCACGATCGGCTTTGGGGGTGCAAATAGCTGGGTGCCGGCTTGGCCGGTGCCATGAGTTGTCCACAGGCGAGGCGGCTCGTGGTGGATCCGGTTCCCGGCTGCCAACAGTGGAGGCATGAACGCGGACATCGCCATGGAGCTCGAAGGGCACGGCCACCTATCCCTGTCGGAGCACCCCGAACTGAAGAATGCGGTCGAATGGCAGGTCGCGTGTGGGAACCTCGTGAGGGTGCTGGGCAACTGCTACACCGACGCGGCTGCAGCGGATTCCTTCGAGGCGAGGGTCACAGCCGCGCGTCACCTACCCGTTTGCTGTGTTCCTGCGGGAGACGGCGGCTCGGTTGGTGGCCGGAGCTGGAGGTCAAAACGGTGCAGTTGGCGGCCGAGCGGAGCCGGCCCGGAAGGGGTTCGCCTTCGAGCGGCGTGAGATCCCGGCTGAGTTGAAGGTGTGGAATGGGGAACACTTCTCCACCAACCCCGCCCTGACGGTCCTGGACCTGACCGACGTGCCCGGGGAGCGGTGATCGACGAGGCGCTCCGGAGGAGCGCGGTCACGCTGGACGACCTTCACCATGCGCTGGAGTGCACGCCCGGCAGGCGTGGCAACAAGGAGCGGGCGAGGCTGGTCGCCGAGTCGCGGGACGAGCCGTGGTCAGAGCTCGAGATCCGGGGCAGGCGCTACTGCCTCGACCTTGCCGTGCCGGAGATGAAGTTGGTGGCTGAGGTCCCAGCCGGTCGGTCGGCTAGCGTCGACCACCGCCGCCTCCACCGCGACCGCCGCCGGAGCGCCCACCGCC
>DURG01000236.1 GCA_012837465.1 Propionibacterium sp.
GATCTTGTGCGCCGACAGCGACATCAGATCGGCCCCGCTGGCCGCGAAGTCCACCGGCAGATGCCCCAGCGCCTGGACGGCGTCGCTGTGCATCCAGGCGCCGACGACCCGCGCCAACTCCGCGACCTCCGCCACGGGCTGGACCACCCCGGTCTCGTTGTTGACCGCCATGACCGAGACCAGGCCCACCTGGTCGTCGATGAGTTCGGCTGCGGCGGAGACATCCACCTCGCCGTCCGAGGTCACGGGCATCAACTCAGCACCCCAGGACGTGGCTCCGAGCACAGCCGGATGCTCGATGGCCGAGACCAGGCACCGCTCGCGGCCGTCCTCCCTGCGCCTGGCCCAACCGCCCAGCACGGCGATGCTGTCAGCCTCGGACCCGCCCGAGGTGAAGATGACCTCCGTGGGGTGCGCGCCGACGGCTGCGGCAAGTTCCTCACGGGCCTCCTCGAGCCGGGCCCGGGCGCGCTGCCCCGGGCGGTGCAGCGAGGCCGGATTGCCGAGCAACGCCGAGCATTGCGTCCACGCCGTCATCGCCTCGGGCCGTAGCGGTGAGGTGGCCGCATGATCGAGGTAGACGGACATGCTCCCAGCCTACGGGGTGCGCCGCGCCGGAGATTTACCCTCGCGACCGAACTAATGGCACAATGAACCGCCGTCCAGATAATCCGTCGAAAGCCAGCATGCCCCCCATCCCGACCCCCGACACCAGCGCGCTCGGCGCCCACCTCACCGACGCCGGAGTCCGGTTCGGCCTGTGGGCCCCACGCGCCACGGCGGTGGAGTTGGTGCTCGTGGACGCGCTCAACCAACAGCACAACCACCACATGGCGGTGGACGAGCACGGCATCTGGACCGTCCACATCCCCGGTATCGGCGCCGGGCAGGCCTACGGCTTCCGCGTGCACGGCCCGTGGGATCCGAATGCGGGCAGCCGGTTCAACCCGGCACGCCTCCTGCTCGACCCCTACGCCAAGGCCATCGGCGGTGGCGTGGACTTCCGCGGCCCCATCCTGGATCACGTCCCAGGAGATCCCTTCACGATCTCCACGAAGGACTCCTTCGGCGCGGTGCCGCTGTCGATCGTGGTGGCGGAGACCCCGCCGCCGACGCCCATCACGCGGCGTCGCCCCATGTCCGAGACGATCATCTACGAGACGCACCTGCGCGGCTTCACCAAGATGCACCCCGACGTGCCGGAACACCTGCGCGGCTCCTACCTGGGCATGGCGGATCCCGCGGTCATCGAGTACCTGGTGGATCTGGGCATCACCGCCGTCGAGTTCCTGCCGCTGCACCACTTCGTCTCCGAGCCCTTCATCGTGGCCAAGGGGCTGCGCAACTACTGGGGCTACAACACGCTCGGGTTCTTCGCGCCGCACGCGTTCTACGCGACGCGCGGCACCGTCGGCAACCAGGTCACCCACTTCAAGCGGATGGTCTCCGCGCTGCACGAGGCGGGCATCGAGGTGCTCCTCGACGTGGTCTACAACCACACCGGCGAGGGCGGCCATCAGGGCCCCACGTTGTCGATGCGCGGCATCGACCACCACGCCTACTACCGGTTGACCAACGACCGCCGCAATGACTACGACGTCACCGGCTGCGGCAACTCCGTCAACACCGCACACCCCATGGTGCTGCAGTTGGTGATGGATTCGCTGAAGTACTGGGTCACCGAGATGGGCGTCGACGGCTTCCGCTTCGATCTGGCCACCACGATGCTGCGTGACGACGACCACCACGTCGACCACAAGCACCTGTTCAAGCAGATGCTGGCCTCGGACCCCGTCTTTGATGACATCAAGATCATCGCCGAACCGTGGGACGTGGGCCCGTACGGCTACCAGGTGGGCTCTTACGGCCCCGGCTGGCACGAATGGAACGACCGTTTCCGCGACCACGTGCGCGACTACTGGCGCGGCGCAGTGCACGGCGTCCAGGAACTGGCCACCCGCCTCGCAGGTTCCCCCGACCTGTTCGACCAGCCGGGCCGCAGCCCGCAGTCCAGCATCAACTTCGTCACCGCCCACGACGGCTTCACGATGCACGACCTGGTCAGCTACGACGTCAAGCACAACCTCGACAACGGCGAGGCCAACCGCGACGGCACCGACAACAACCGCTCCTGGAACCACGGTTGGGAGGGCGAGACGACCGATCCCGAGATCAACGCCATGCGCCGCCGCCAGGTGCTCAACATGATGGCCACCCAGATCCTCGCGGTCGGCACCCCGATGCTGACCGCCGGCGATGAGTTCGGCCGCACGCAGAAGGGCAACAACAACGCCTACTGCCAGGACTCGCCCATCTCCTGGGTCAATTGGGACGTCGACGCCGAGTGGCGCGAGGTGCAGGCCCGGGTCCGCGAGCTCATCCGGATCCGCCAGGACCACTGCGCCTTCAGGCCCACGGACTACGCCTACCACAACGAGATCGTCAACCAGCATGGCGAGAACCTGCGGCGCGTGGACCTCACCTGGATGGACGGGCGCTTCGGGGAGATGGGCCAGGACGCCTGGCACGACGGCGGCCGCCGCCTGCTGGGCATGTACGTGTCCAACGACCACGAGGGCTTCCTCACCTGGTTCAACTCTGCCCCGGACCCGCAACGCATCGTCCTGCCGGCCATGCCCTGGGGCTACGGCTACGAGGTCATCTGGCACTCGGGCGACGAGGGCGACCTGCCCGAGGGCGAATTGCCTGCTCTGGGCGAGTTCGACATCCCGGGCCGCACCGTCGCTCTCATGCGGGTGAGCGTGCCCACCAGCGCCAAGGAGCTCCTCGGGTTGATGAAGGACGCCGAGCCCTCCTCCTACGACCTGCTGCCCTGATCCCTCGATACGTTTCGTTCGTTCCTCACGAAACACTCGGGACCCGACAGTCGCCTCACGAAACACTCGAGGCGCGGAGCCACGGAGATGCGGCTAGGCTGACAGTGTGACTGAGGACCTCTCGCCCCGTGTAAGCAAGCGCATCATCCGGACCGACGGCGGCCTGGGCCGCATCCCCGTCACCGGCGTGACCCCCGTCCTGGAGGGGGGTGCATACCCCGTCAAGGCCGTGGTCCACGAGCGGCTCCTGATCCAGGCCAACGTCTTCCGGGAGGGTCACGACGCGGTCAACGCGTCGGTGATCCTCACCTCGCCCGGCGGCACGCAGCGCCGGGTGGACATGAAGCAGGTCGAACCCAAGGGGCTCGACATCTGGCAGGCCCACGTGCGCATGGCCGCCGAGGGCGACTGGACCTACCGCATCGAGGGCTGGTCTGATCCGTGGGGCACCTGGCGCCATGCAGCGGAGAAGAAGCTCCCCGTCGGCGTCGATGTGGACCTGGTCTGCCTGGAGGGCCGCGATCTCCTGGAGCGTTCCGCCCAGCACGCCGAGCAACTCCGCGTCCCCGGCGCCGCCAACACGCTACGCGGCGCGGCGCAGACGCTCACTCCCGAGACTGAGGTCGAGGAGCTCCTCGAGCTGATCTCGTCGGCCCCCATCCAGCGCGCCATGGCCCGCTTCGGGCCGCGCGAGCTCGTCTCCCCCACGCCCGACTACCCCATCCGCGTCGAGCGGCGCCGCGCGCTGTACTCGTCGTGGTACGAGTTCTTCCCGCGCTCGCAGGGCGCCTGGGTGGACGAGCACGGCACGTGGCATTCCGGCACGTTCGATTCCTCGCACGAACGCCTCGAGGCAGCGGCCGCGATGGGCTTCCACGTGGTCTATCTGCCGCCCATCCACCCCATCGGCACCGCGTTCCGCAAGGGCAAGAACAATTCGCTCGAACCCGGCCCGCAGGATCCGGGATCGCCCTGGGCCATCGGTTCGCCCGACGGCGGCCACGACGCGATCCATCCGGACCTGGGCGACTTCGACAGCTTCGAGCGGTTCGTCGAGAAGGCCCGCTCCCTGGGCCTCGAGGTGGCGCTGGACCTCGCGCTGCAGGCCTCCCCCGACCACCCGTGGGTCGAGGAGCACCCCGAGTGGTTCACCAC
>DURG01000237.1 GCA_012837465.1 Propionibacterium sp.
CCGGAGCCAGTCCCGCCCACACCGCAGGAGACGCCGTCGCGGCCCATCCCGCAGTGGATCCCGCTGCCGACGCCGACGTCGGTGATCGAGCCGTCGGTGAAGGTGCGCCCGCGGAGCTTCGGCGAGGTCGAGGACGAGGACGGCACCCGCATCGCCCATGTGCCCGCCAACGCCGGGCGCGGGGGAGGCGAGGGGTGGTACGCCCGTCTCGACGACGGTCGCGAGGTCGAACTCAACGTCACCGTGCTGCTGGGCCGCAACCCGCAGAAGGGCCCGGAGGATCCCGAGGTGCACCTGGTGCCCGCCTCCGGCGACGGCCGCATGATCTCCAGGACGCACCTGCTGATCGGCACGGACCCGCGCGGCGTGTACGTCGTCGACAGGGGGTCGACGAACGGTACGGCGTTGGTGACCACCGCCGGCCAGTTGGAGCCCTGCCCCGAGGGCGTGCAGATGCGCGTGCGCGAGGGCCAGCAGGTGAGCTACGGCAACCGCTGGTTCACCGTCCTCCGCCGCCCCATCGCCGGCTGAGCCACCACCGCCGCGTCGAAACCCGTGAGGTGGGCGAGCGGCACTGGGTAGGATCGAGCCCATGCTGCTGAGCGACCGCGACATCCGTGCCGAGATCCACGCCGGGAACATCGTCCTCGACCCGTGGGACCCCGACATGGTGCAGCCCGCGTCGGTCGACGTGCGGCTCGACAAGTGGTTCCGCGTCTTCGAGAACCACCGCTACCCGTCGATCGACCCGTCGCAGGATCAACCCGAACTCACCCGGATGATCGAGGTCGACGAGGGCGAGCCCTTCGTCCTGCACCCCGGCGAGTTCGCCCTCGCGTCCACCTACGAGAAGATCACGCTCGGCGAGGCCGTCGCGTCGCGCCTCGAGGGCAAGTCCTCACTCGGGCGCCTGGGCCTACTGACCCATTCGACGGCGGGCTTCATCGACCCGGGCTTCTCCGGCCACGTCACCCTCGAACTGTCGAACATGGCCACGCTGCCCATCAAGCTGTGGCCCGGCATGAAGATCGGCCAGTTCTGCTTCTTCCAGCTCAGCTCGCCCGCCGAACACGCGTACGGCTCGCAGCAGTACGGCTCCCGGTACCAGGGCCAGCGCGGGCCCACGCCGTCGCGTTCCCACCTGAGCTTCCACCGCACCCAGGTCTGAGGTCGCTGCATGAGCGTTGGCCGCGGAATGGGTGGCATGGGAATGGGCGGCGGCCGCGTGCTGGGCCGCCTCGCCACCGGATCCGAAATCCGCAACCATGAACTCCGCAGGGGCACTGCACGCCGGGTGCTAGCGTACGGCAAGCCCTTCTCCGGGCTCATCGTCGCGTTCCTGCTTGCGGTGACGGTGAGTTCTGCGCTGTCGATCGTGCCACTGCTCCTGTTCCAGCGCATCATCGACGACGGCGTGCTCGGCGGCGACGTGCGGCTCATCGTCATCCTGTCCTCAGCAGTGGCCGCCATGGCGTTGGGCTCGGCGCTGATCTCCATCCTGGAGCGCTGGACGTCGGCCCGCATCGGCGAGGGCCTCATCTACTCGATGCGCACCCAGATCTTCGACCACGTGCTGCGCATGCCCATCGCGTTCTTCAGCCGCTCGCACACCGGCAAGCTCGTCTCGCGCCTGCAATCCGACGTCAACGGCGCGCAGCAGGCATTCACCTCGACGCTGTCGTCGCTCGTGTCCAACGGCGTGACCCTCATCCTGGTGCTCGGCTCGATGCTCGTGCTGTCGTGGCCGCTGACGCTCGGCGCGCTCGTCCTGCTGCCAATCTTCATGATCCCCGCCGCGATCGTCGGCCGCCGCCTGGCGGACCTGTCGCGGGATCGCATGCAGCACCAGGCCGAGATGTCGGCCACCATGACCGAGCGCTTCTCCGTCTCCGGCGCCCTGCTGGTCAAGCTCTTCGGCAACCACGCCACGGAGAACGTGACCTTCGCCCGGCAGGCCAAGGCGGTGGCGGACACGGGCGTGAAGATCGCCATGACGTCGCGGGTGTTCATGACGGCGCTCACCTTCGTCGGCGCCCTCGCCACCGCGCTCTTCTACGGCTTCGGTGGCTATGGGGCCGTGCAGGGCAGCCTCACCGTCGGCACCCTCACGGCGCTGGTGGCGCTGCTCGCCCGCCTGTACGGTCCGCTGATCCAGCTGAGCTCGCTGCGCGTCGACATCATGACCGCGCTGGTCAGCTTCGAGCGGGTCTTCGAGGTGATGGACCTCAAGCCGCTCATCGTCGACGCACCGGATGCGCAGCCCGTCGCGGGCCTTCCCAGCGTCACCTTCCGCGACGTCTGGTTCACCTACCCGGATGCCGAATCCGTCTCCTTGGAGTCGCTCGAGCCCACCGCGGCGGCCGGCGAATCGGCCAACGAGCCGGTCCTCAAGGGCGTCTCGTTCGACGCGCTGCCCGGCCAGACCATCGCGCTCGTCGGCCCCTCCGGCGCGGGCAAGACCACCATCACGCACCTGCTGGCCCGCCTCTACGACGTCGACTCCGGCGTCGTCGAGATAGCCGGCACGGACGTGCGGAAGCTGCAGTTGGAGTCGCTGCAGGACGTGATCGGCTACGTCACGCAGGACGCGCACCTGTTCCACGACACCATCGGCTCCAACCTGCGCTATTCCAAGCCGGAGGCCACGGACGAGGAACTGTGGGCCGCGCTCGAGGCCGCCCAGATCGCCGGCCTCGTCCGCCGCCTGCCCGACGGAATGGAGACCGTGGTGGGCGAGCGCGGCTACCGGCTGAGCGGAGGCGAGCGGCAGCGGTTCGCGATCGCGCGGCTGCTGCTGAAGGCCCCGCCCATCCTCGTGCTCGACGAGGCCACCGCCCACCTGGATTCCGAATCCGAGCACCTGGTGCAGCAGGCCCTCGACAACGCCCGCGAAGGTCGCACGTCGGTCGTCATCGCCCACCGGTTGTCCACCGTGCGGCACGCGGACCAGATCCTCGTGGTGGAGGACGGCCGCGTCGTCGAGAGTGGCACGCACTCCGATCTGCTGGCGGCCGGCGGCCACTACGCGACGCTCTACTCGACCCAGTTCGCGCAGTGAGCTCTCGGCCCCTGGGCTGAGCGTGTCGCGGCAAAGCAAGGCGCGATACGTCGAAGGGCGCTCTTGGAGCGGCCGCATCCGGACGTCGAAGCGCGCGAGTTCCTTGGTGCTGCGCCGTCAGCCCCAAGGGACGGCGAAACGGCGACCTCGGCGGCGCGGTCGCCATCGGGCTCTGGTTGCTGACGATCCTCGGCTGGGGCCGAAGCGCCCGTCAGTAGTCGTCGTCTGCTGCGACGTCCTCGCCGTCGGCGCCGTCGAGCACCGCCGCGCTGCCGCTGAGGCCCAAGCGCGTGGCGCCGGCCTCGACCATCTCGTTGGCCGACGCGAAGTCGCGGATGCCGCCGGAGGCCTTCACGCCGAGGCGGTCGCCGACCGTGTCGGCCATGAGCTTGACGGCGTGCGCCGAGGCGCCGCCCTTGGGGTGGAAGCCGGTGGAGGTCTTCACGTAGTCGGCGCCAGCGGCCTCGGCGGCCTTGCAGGCGGCGACGATCTCGTCGTCGGTCAACGCTGCGGATTCGATGATGACCTTCAGCAGCACGTCGGGCGCGGCCTGGCGGACCTCGCGGATCTCATCCTCGACGGCATCGGCGCGGCCCTCCTTCAGGAGGCCGATGTTGATGACCATGTCGATCTCGTCCGCACCGAGGCGAGCCGACTCCGCGGCCTCGGAAGCCTTCGCCGCCGGGGTGTGGTTGCCGGAGGGGAAGCCGCACACGGTGGCGACCTTCACGGGGCCGAGTTCTTCGGTGATCGGCAGCATCGACGGCGACACGCACACCGAGAAGGTGCCGAGTTCGCGCGCCTCGGCGACGAGCGCGGCCACCTGGGCGCGGGTCGAATCGGTCTTGAGGAGAGTGTGGTCGATCATCTGGGCCAGGGCCGAGCGGGTGATCTGCATGGAAGTCCTTTCGTCTGTGACGATCGTACTGGGGCTCACGGGGCCTGCGGGCCGGAGGCGAGCGGGAGGGTGACGGTGAAGGCGGTGCGGCCGGGCCGCGACGAGACCATCGCCGAGCCGCCGAAGCCTTCGGCGATGGCGCGCACGATGGCCAGGCCCAGGCCCGTCGAGGGCACCGACGAGTGGGCGCGGGCATCGTCGGCCTTGGTGAACCGCTCGAAGACGAGGGGGAGGGTCTCCTCGGGGATGCCGGGGCCGTTGTCGGCGACCTCGATGACCGCGCGGTCACCCTGCCGCCGTACCGAGGTGCGCACGACGGTGCCGTCGGGGGTGTGGCTGCGGGCGTTGCCGAGCAGGTTGACCATGACCTGATGGAGTTGGTCCGCATCCGCCATGACGAAGACCTCGGGCTCGGGGAGGTCGAGTTGCCAGAGGTGGTTGCGGCTGGTGGCCTGGGAGTCGCTGACGGCGTTGACGACCACCTCGACGGCGTCGACCGGGCGCGCCTCCACCTGCGTGTCGGCGTCGAGCCGGGCGAGCAGGAGGAGGTCGTTGACGAGCTTGGTCATGCGCTGTGATTCGGCGTCGATGCGCTGCAACGCGAAGGACTTCTCGCCCTCCGGGGCGCGCTCGGCCAGTTCGCTGTAGCCGCGGATGGCTGCGAGGGGATTGCGCAGTTCGTGGGAGGCGTCGGCGACGAAGCGGCGCAGCTTGACCTCGGAGGCCTCGCGGGCGGCCAGTGCGCCCTCGACGCGCTCGAGCATCTCGTTGAAGGCGGTGGCCATGCGGGTGACCTCGTTGTTCTCGGGCAGCGCGCCGACGGGTACGCGGGGCACCTCGACGCGGCCGCGGGCCAGTTGGAGCCGGCTGACCTGATCCGCCGTGTTGGTGAGGGCGGAGAGAGGCCGGGTGGCGCGGCCGAGCACCTCGCGGGTGACGAGCGCGGTGACGGCGACTGCCGTCAGCGAGATGCCGACGGCGAACAGCGTCAGCCACGTCAGGGCCCGGTCGATGTCCGCGGTCGGGAGCCCGACGGTGACCTTGCCCAGCCGGGTGTCGCGGGCCTCGACGCGGTGCTTGCCCAGGCCTGGGAGGTGCACGGTGCGCTTCTCGCCGTCGACGGGCACCTCCACCATGAGGAACACGGCCTCGGCCGTGAGGTTGCTCACCTCGCCGTCCTCGATGACGCTGCCGAAGATGCGCCCGTCGGTGGTGCGCAGGGCGATGACGGTGCCCATGCGCATGCCGGGGGTCTCGATGCCGGGGACGGTCTCGCCGCTCACCTGGCCGGGGACGCGGCCCTGGCGCACCTGGGCGCCATCGAGCTCATTGTCGAGTTGGCGGTGCAGGAGGGTGCCGGCGGCGAACACGGTGACGAGGCTCACCACGAACGCCAGCACCGCCACGGTGATGACCACCCGCGGCTGGATCTGGGCGGCGAGGGAGCCGCGTCGCTGGGGGCTCACGCGCCGGCCGGCCTCAACACGTAGCCGGCGCCGCGCATGGTGTGGATCATGGGCTCGCGGTCCGCGTCGATCTTCTTGCGGAGGTACGAGATGTACAGCTCGACGACGTTGGCCTGGCCGCCGAAGTCGTAGTTCCAGACGCGGTCCAGGATCTGCGCCTTCGACAGCACGCGCTTGGGGTTGCGCATCAGGAAGCGCAGCAGTTCGAACTCGGTGGCGGTCAGCTTGATGGGCTCACCGGCGCGGGTGACCTCGTGGGATTCCTCGTCGAGGATGAGGTCGCCGACAACGATCTGCGTGTCGGGGCGCACCGAGGTTGCGCCGGAGCGACGCAGCAGGCCGCGGAGCCGGGCGATGACCTCCTCGAGGGAGAAGGGTTTGGTGACGTAGTCGTCGCCGCCGGCGGTGAGCCCTTGGATGCGGTCGGCCACGCCGTCCTTCGCGGTGAGGAAGATGACGGGCACGTCCGGGTCCTCAGCGCGGATGCGGCGCATGACCTCGAGGCCGTCGAAGTCGGGCAGCATCATGTCGAGCACCAGCGCATCGGGCTGCGCCTCGCGGGCGACGCGGACGGCCTCGGCGCCCGAGGTCGCGGTGTGGACCTCCCAGCCCTCGTACCGCATGGCCATCGACAGCAACTCGATGAGGCTCGGCTCGTCGTCGACGGTGAGGATGCGGATGGGGGTCCCGTCCGGGCGGGTCAGCGGATCAGCATGGGCCATGGGCCTACTCTGCCACCCCGCGGTGGGCGAAAGCTATGGGGTTCCTGTGAGCCGCCTGTGTGGCTTGGTGTCAGGGACGGTCGATGATCTCCGTCGCGTCGTCGACGCGTGTGCTCCCCGTCGACGGTGGGTCGGGGTACGCCGTCGGGCGCGGCTCGCGCGGCGCCCGGTCCCGCGGATCCGGGGCGATGAGTTGTGCGTTCCTGTCGTCCTTCGGGCGCAGGAACAGGTGGTCGAGGCCTGCGCGGCCACAGCCGAACGCCAGGAACAGCAGGCCGACGGCGGCGAGGATCGCGTTGTACTCCCAGCCGCCGTCGTGCTGGTAGAAGCCCTGGTCCGCGCGGGTGGTGAGGATCACCGCGACGTTCTGGATGACCATGCCCAGCCCGATGAGCGGGGTGGCGAGGCCGAAGACCAGCAGGGCGCCACCGATGATCTCGAAGGCGATGGTCGCGATGACCAGGCCCTCGGCGCTGGGCAGGCCCACCCCTTCGAGGATGTTGGCCTGGTCCTCCAGCCCGGTGATGGTCCATCGGCGCCAGCCGTGCGCCATGAGCGTCACGCCGGTCACGATGCGGGCCACCAGGAGCGCGAGGTCACGCACCACCTTCAGGAAGGCTTCCATGTCAGTTCCTCTCGGTCAGGTCCTCGCCGTGGATCAGCTTGCCAGAAGAACGGGCGCCGAGCCGCTCCAACGCGAGGCGTCCCACCATTTGCTGGTTGGTGACGACCCGTTGCGCCCGGCCGTTGGTGATGAACGTGATGAACCAACTGAGCAGCGTGGTGATGCGCTGCTTGAAGCCCGCGATGTAGAGGAGGTGGAGGAACAGCCAGGCCAGCCAAGCCACGAAGCCGGTCAGCTGCAGCCTGCCGATCTGCGTGACGGCGGCGAACTTGGAGATGGTGGCCATCGAGCCCTTGTCGCGGTAGGTGAACGACCCCGGCCCGGCGGTGTTGGTCACCCTGGCCTGGATCGCCTCGGCCGCGTACCGGGCGCCCTGGATCGCACCCTGGGCGACTCCCGGCACCCCGGGCACCGCCGCCATGTCACCCACCACGAACACCTCGGGGTGGCCTGGCAGGTTGAGCCGGTGGTCGACGACCACCCGCCCCGCGCGGTCCAGTTCGGCGCCGCTCTGCTCGGCCAGCGTCGCGCCCAGTTCGCTGCCCTGCACGCCGGCGGCCCACACCTTGCAGGCGGCCTCGATGCGTTCGGTGCTGCCGTCCTTGCGCTTCAGGGTGAGCCCCTCGTCGTCCAGGTCGGTCACGATGGACCCCAACTGCACCTCGACGCCCAGCTTCTCCAGCGTCTTCTGGGTCTTGCGGCCCAGCTTCGGCCCGAACGGGGGCAGCACCTGGTCGGCGCCGTCTACGAGTACCACGCGTGCGGTGGAGGGGTCGATGGAGCGGAACTCGTCGCGCAGCGTCGAATCGGCCAACTCGCGGATCTGGCCGGCCATCTCGACGCCCGTCGGCCCCGCGCCCACCACTGCGAAGGTCAGCAGCCGGCGACGCTCCTCAGGGTCATCGGTGAACTCGGCGATCTCGAACGACTTCAGGATCCGCGCGCGCAGTTCCAGCGCGTCGTCGATGGTCTTCATGCCCGGTGCGAACGTGCGGAAGTGGTCGTTGCCGAAGTAGCTCTGCCCTGCGCCGGCGGCAACGATGAGCGAGTCGTAGGGCGTCTCGTGGTACTCATTGTGGAAGCGCCACTTGACCACGCGGTTGGTCAGGTCGATGTCCTCGACGAGGCCCAGCAGCACGCGGGCGTTGGACTGGCGGCGCAGGATCTCGCGGGTGGCGGGCGCGATCTCGCCCTCGGACAGCACGCCGGTGGCCACCTGGTAGAGCAGCGGCTGGAACAGATGGTGGGTGGTCTTGGCGATGAGGGTGACCTCGACGTCGGCCCGCTTGAGGGCCTTGGCGGCGAAGAGGCCGCCGAAGCCCGAACCGATGATGACTACGCGATGCATCCTCCCAGCGTATTCGGCTCGCCGGAAGACCGACAGGGGGCGCTTGACCGCGCTCAGCCGACGCGGCCGGGTTGTACGCTGACGCCGTGCGGAAATGGTTGTGGGTGCTGACTGGCCTCGCGGCGGTGCTCGTCACCGTCGGCGTGGCCTTCGCTGACGCCCCCGGCCTGCTGGAGGGCTACGCCTCCTGGTGGCGGGTCATCATCACGCTGACCGCGCAGGCCGTCCTCCTGCTCTCCTGGTGGCAGCTCGGCCCCCGCTGGCACCGGCCGTTGGTGACGACGGCGCTCTGGTCGGCGCCCATGCTCGCCTCGCTGCCCCTCCACTCCCGCGACGCCTACGCCTACGCCGCCGCCGGCTGGCAGGCCGCGCGCGGCATCAGCCCCTACGAACACGCCATCGGCACCGCCGGCCAACCCGGCCTGCTGGTGGGCAAGCACTGGGCCGAGACCACGTCGGTCTACCCGTCGCTCCAACTCGACCTCTTCGGCCTCACCTCCCACCTCACCGGCGGCCACCTCTTCTGGACGCCGGCCGCGATGCGACTCCAGGCCGTGCTCGCGCTCGCCATCCTCGCCTTCGTGCTGCCTCGGCTGGCGCGCCGCTTCGGGGTCGACGAGGGGCTGGTGCTGTGGGCCGGCCTCCTCAACCCCGTCATCCTCGTGCAGTGGATCGGCGGCGCGCACAACGACGCGCTCATGGTGGCGCTCGCCGTTGCCGCCTTCCTGGCGGTGACCGACCTCGGCTGGCGGGGTTGGCGAGGGCTCGTCGTCGCCGGCATCCTGCTGGGCCTCGCGATGGGCATCAAGCAGTCTGCGGCGCTCTTCGGGCTGGGGCTCGTGGCGGTCGCCTGGCGCCTCCGCCGCCCCGCCCGGTCTTCCTGGTGGCAACTGATCACGGTCGCGGCCGTCCCCGGGGCGGTCACCGTGCTCACCTTCCTCGCCACCTCTTTGCGCTGGGGCCTCGGCTGGCGCAACCCGACGGCGGGCAACCCCATCGGTGCCAGCAGCAACGCACCGCTCTCTTGGGTGGCCTCGTTCTTCCGCGCCAGTGAGCACTTCGACGACACGGTGGCCGACGGCGCCATCGGCCTGCTCTCGACCCTGCTGGTGACGGTGGCCATCGTCCTCATCTGGGTCAAGTGGGGCCCCAAGGGCCGGGCGACGGGAGACCGGCCCTGGGTCTTCACCATCGCGGTCCTGGCCACGTTCCTGCTGTTCGCGCCCGCCCTGCAGCCCTGGTACCTCACCTGGCTGCTGCCCCTCTACATGTTCACCCCTGCCTCCGTGCGCCGCGACCGGCTGTGGCTGGCACTCGTCGTCACCTTCGCGCTCCTGCCCCCGCTCCAGGACGCGGTGGCACCGTACGTCGCGATGCCCATCGTCGCCGCGCTGCTGTGGCTGGGGTGGAGGGTCGGCCCGGCGTCAGAGGTCATGAAAGACCTCAGGCCGATTCTCAGCCGCACCCGGACGGGCTAGGTTCGGACCATGTCGACTGTCCGGTGGCCCGAGCGCACGACGGATTGGGCGATCCACGTGCACGGGTTGACGAAGAGCTACGGCAGCAAGAAGGTGCTGCGAGGCCTCGACTTCCACGTGCCCCGCGGCGGCATCCACGGGTTGCTCGGCCCCAACGGCTCCGGCAAGACCACCTCCATCCGCATCCTGTTGGGCCTCGTGCGCCCCGACGGCGGCGAGGTGCACGTGCTCGGCCACGAGGTGCCGCGCGACCTGCCGTCCATCATCGGCCGGGTGGGGGCCATCGTCGAGTCCCCCAAGTTCGCGCCCCGCATGACCGGCCGCCACAACCTGAGCGTCCTTGCTGAATCGATCGGGGTGCGGCACCGCAGGGTCACCGAGGTGCTGCTCGAGGTTGGCCTGGCCGAGGACGCCGATCGCCCATTCGGCACCTACTCGCTGGGCCTGCGCCAACGGGCCGCCATCGCCGCGACCCTCCTCAAGAGCCCCGAACTGCTGATCTTCGACGAGCCCACCAACGGCCTGGATCCGGCAGGCATCCATGACATCCGCGCCACGATGCGGCAACTGGCGGCCGCCGGTCGCACCGTGCTGCTCTCGTCCCACATGCTCACCGAGATCGAGCACCTCGCCGATTCCGTCTCCGTCATCGGCCGCGGCCGCATCCTCGCCGAGGGCACCCTGGATGAGATCCTCGGCGGCGCCGAACCCCACGTCCGCGTCGGCATTGACCGACTGTCCCTCGCGGCCGACGTCCTCCGCGCGGACGGCTGGCGTGTCGAACCCCACGGCGACGAACTCAAGGTGATGAACCGCGGCGGAGGCATGCCCGACGGCGCCGCCGTCGCCGCCTCGCTCGGGCACCACCAGTTGTGGCCTCACCGCCTGACCAGCGAACGGGCCTCTCTGGAGTCGGCGTTCCTCGAACTCACCCACGGTGAGGACCTCGTCGGCGCGCAGGGGCGGCGCAGGGCGGTGGACGCATGAGCTTCAGCAACCTCGCAGTGGCCGAGGCCTCCCGGTTGCGCCACCGGTCGCGGGCCACCGTCGTGCTCCTGATCACC
Source organism: Propionibacterium sp. (assembly GCA_012837465.1). Classification (GTDB taxonomy): domain Bacteria; phylum Actinomycetota; class Actinomycetes; order Propionibacteriales; family Propionibacteriaceae; genus Arachnia. The sequence continues at coordinate 10,660 of DURG01000237.1, forward strand.
CTGATCGTCAGCCTCATCGGGACGCCGATGTTCATGACCAGGGTCACGCCGCTCACGGCCGATGACTACGCCCAGGCCGCGGCCGAGTACGAACTGTCCAAGGAGACCTGCTCCACCTGCACCGTCGAGTCCTACCTGCCGGGCGTGTTCGACTTCCACGAGGTCGTCCACATCGGGATCGGCCCCTGGATGTTGCTGCTCGCGGTGTTCGTGCTGCTCGCCACCCTCATCTACGTGGGCGCGGATTTCGCGTCGGGCGCCATCACCACCCAACTCACGTTCACCCCCAATCGCATGCAACTGCTCGGTGCCCGCACCCTCGCCTCCGGCCTGTTCGGCGCCGCCATGCTGGGTATCGCGGTGATCGCCTCCTCGGTGGTGAGCGTGGTCTGGTACCTGGGCGTGCACGGCCTCAGTTCCCTTCCCGCGGACTCGGGCCTGCTCGGAACCATCTCGGGCTCCCTCATCCTGGGCTTCGTCCTCGGCATGCTGGCCTCGCTGCTGGTGTTCCTCTTCAACGGCGGCGCCTATGCCGGCGCGACGGCGGCGGTGGTGCTGATCGCGGCCTTCGCCCTCGAGATGGTGGCGTTCGATGTCGCCAGCCCCGCCTGGCTGTTCCACGCCAGCCCCACGCGCCAGGCGGAGGCCTTGGTCGTCGGGTTGGCCAACCCCGGCTACGACCAGGTCCCGCTGCACGCCGCCGAACTGCTCACCCCCGGCGAGTCGCTTCTCTACTTCGCGACGCTCCTCGCGGTCACCGCTGCCCTGGCCGCATTCGCATTCCAGCGCAGGGACATCACCAACTGACCGGCGGTTGCGGCAACTAGACTCGCCCCCATGCGTTACGTCTCCACCCGCGACACCACGGGCGCCCCCGGCAAGCGGTTCAGCGACATCCTCCTCGAGGGCCTCGCCGCCGACGGAGGGCTCTACCTGCCCGAGCGCTACCCGCAGGTGAGCGCCGAGCAACTGGCCGCCTGGCGCACGCTGCTCGCCGAGGAGGGCTATGCGGCGCTCGCGTTCGAGGTCGTGTCGCTGTTCATCGACGACATCCCGGCCGACGACCTCCGCGGCATCGTCGAGCGCGCCTACGACCCGGGCAAGTTCCTCGACCCGGCCATCGTGCCGGTCACCGAGATGTCCGACGGGCTGTGGCTCGCGCACCTGAGCAACGGGCCGTCGGCGGCCTTCAAGGACATGGCCATGCAACTGCTGGGCGAACTGTTCGCCTACGAGCTGGACCGTCGCGGGGAGACCCTCACCGTCGTGGGGGCCACGAGCGGCGACACCGGGTCGTCGGCCATGTACGCGCTCCAGGGCAAGCCCGGCGTGACCGTCTTCATGCTCTCGCCCGCCGGCCGGATGACCCCGTTCCAGCAGGCCCAGATGTTCTCGCTCAACGACCCGTCAATCGTCAACATCGCCGTCGACGGCGTGTTCGATGACTGCCAGGACATCGTCAAGGCCATCAACGCCGACGCCGGGTTCAAGCAGCGCCACCGCGTTGGTGCGGTGAACTCCATCAACTGGGCCCGCCTGCTCGCGCAGGTCGTCTACTACTTCGCGGCCTACCTCCAGGTGGTTCCCGAGGGCGCCCCTTCCCGGGTCCCGAGTGTTCCCGAGGAACGAGGGAACGTATCGAGGGACACCCTGCCGCAAGCCGACGCAACCGTGAGCTTCGCCGTCCCGTCGGGCAACTTCGGCAACATCGCCGCCGGGCACATCGCGCGCCAGATGGGGTTGCCCATCCACCGCCTCATCCTCGCCACCAACGAGAACAACGTGCTGGAGGAGTTCTTCCGCTCCGGCGTGTACCGGGTGCGCGCCGGAGCGGAGACGCTCGCGACGAGCTCGCCGTCGATGGACATCTCCAAGGCCTCCAACTTCGAGCGCTTCGTCTTCGACCTCCTCGGCCGCGACGCCGCCCGCGTCCGCGAACTGTTCGAGGACCGCCTCGGCGACGCCGGGACCTTCGACCTCAGCGACACCCCCGAGTTCCAGGGCCAACTCGACCGGTTCGGCTTCGTCGCCGGCACCTCGACGCACCAGGATCGCCTCGAGCAGATCCGTCGCGTCCACGACTCGGAGGGCATGGTCATCGACCCCCACACGGCCGACGCCGTGAAGGTCGCCCGCGACTCCGGCGTCGACGGCCCGATCGTGGTGCTCGAGACCGCGCTGCCGGTGAAGTTCGGCGAGACCATCGTCGAGGCCATCGGCATCGTCCCGCCGCGCCCCGGCCGCTTCGACGGCATCGAGGACCTGCCCCGCATCGTCGTCGACGTGCCCAACGACCCGGCCGCCGTGCGCGCCATCATCGAGGAGCACGCGGGGGCCACCCCAAGGGAGGGGTGAGCAGGGCGGCTACCTCGTTTTCCTTCCCTAACACCCGTGGGTCGGGTATCAATGGGGGATGGAACCGTACGAATTCCTCGGAGACTGGTCCGGCCAACTGATTGCCACCTCGATCCACGCTGGGCACGACCTCAGCGCCGAGATCGCTGAGCTGATGATCCTCGACGAGGACGACAGGTTCCGCGAGGAGGATCCCTACACGGACGCCATCGCGTCACGCGCACCGGCGCGCGTGGTGGTCAACCGCTCCCGGTTCGAAACGGATCTCAACCGGATCCGCTCCAAGGCCGTCTACCGCACCCCGGACGACTGCTGGGGCCTCGACGTCTGGGAGACGGGCGAACTGCCCGACGACGCCGTCGACATCGCGCTGAAGGGCTACGACGAGTTCTTCGTGGAGCTGGCCAAGCGCCTCGACGTCGTGGCCGAGCGCGGCCCGTTCGTGCTCTACGACGTGCACTCCTACAACCACCGGCGCGACGGCGCCGACGCCGAGCCGGCCTCGGAGGAGGAGAACCCCGAGGTCAACCTGGGCACCGGTTCGGTGGACCACGTGACCTTCGGTGCCGTGGTGGGCGCCTTCCGCCAGTCGATGCTCGACCAGGGCTTCGACGTGCGCGACAACGTGAAGTTCCTCGGCCAGAACCTCGCCTGGTTCATCCACGACCGCTACCCGGGCGTCGGCTGCGTGCTGGCGATCGAGTTCAAGAAGACCTTCATGGACGAGTGGACGGGCGAGCCGGACCACGAGCGGTTGGAATACCTTGCCGAGGCGCTCGAGAAGACCTTCGGCCCCGTGCAGGAGGCCCTGGACATGATCCCGCAGCGCCACATCCCGCGGCCGAGGGATCCCGAGCAGTCGCCCCAGCAGGAGGATGGGGGCAGCCAGTGAGCCCCAATCCGCTCGCGATGGTTGACCAGGCCATCGACCTGCAGTTGTCCCAACTCAGCACCAGCTTCCGCTTCATCCTCGACGTCACGCCCACCGATGCGGACGACGTCAAGGATTCGTTCCTCGCCGGCGACATCGCGGAGCCCGAGTTCACCTACCGCGACTACATCATCGAGCCGGAGGTGCTCCACACCGTGCTGCACAGCATCGATGTCAGCCGCGTGCAGGACACGACGGTGGCGGCGCTGCTGCGCAACAAGCACCGCGAGCTGGACCTACAGCTGTCCATGCTGCGCTGCCGGGGGGCGAAGGACTTCTGCAACCTCAGCATCGAGTTGTTCGGCGGCGTCCACCAGGACCTCCTCACCGCGGCCGAATCCATCCTGGCCCGCGTCGAGCCCCACGCGTGGTCCGGGGAACGGCTGGACGCGGAGCAGTTCCTCGCGCTCGCCAACGAGGAGATCGACTACTACCGCTCGCTCGAGCCGGACGTCGACATCCACGCGGAGATCAATCCGGACACCACCGGCGTGATGGTGTCCGGCAACGTGCTGCTCATCGGCCCCGAGGCCTCCGTCTCTGCAGACCGGGCGAACGCGCTGATCCAGCACGAGGTCGGCACGCACCTCGTCACCCAGGTCAACGGCTCCCACCAGCCGCTGCAGGTGATGGGCACCGGCCTGGCCGGCTACGACGAGACCCAGGAGGGCCTGGCCGTATTGGCCGAACTTGCCTGCGGCGAGCTCACCAGTTCCCGCCTCAGGCAGCTCGCCGGCCGTGTCCTCACCGTGTCGCGCATGCTCAACGGCGCCACGTTCCGCGAATGCTGGGAGCAACTCGTCCAGGAGGGCTTCCGCCCCGGCGGCGCGTTCTCCACAGTGATGCGCATCTTCCGCTCCGGCGGGCTCACCAAGGACGCGTGCTACCTGCGCGGCCTCCTCGACCTGCTCGGCCACCTCCGTGGTGGCGGGGAGCTCGAAGCCTTCTTCCTCGGCAAGTTCGCCTTGGAGGACCTCCCGCTCATCGAAGAGCTCAACGCTCGCGGGGTGCTCAGCGCCCCCGTCGTCCTGCCCAGATGGTACGACGACGAAGCCACCCGTGGACGCCTCGTCGAGGCCGCCAGTATCACTGATCCCACCGAACTCATCCAAGGAGTCGCAGCATGAAGATCGGATTCGTCGTCAACGACGTCATGACCGAACTGCCCCAGTACACCACCACGCGGCTGGCCATGCAGGCCACCAACATGGGCCACGAGGCCTCGCTGATGGGCATGGGGAACTTCGCCTATGAGCCCGACGGCTCCCTCAGCGCCCGCGCCCGCGCGGGCAAGGGCAAGAACTACCGCTCACTGGAGCGCTACCTCGAGGACGTGCAGAAGCCGGCCAACGAGGAACGCACCGCCCTCAGCGACTACGACGTGGTCATCCTGCGCTCGGACCCGGCCGATGACGCCGAGGGCTCGGCCTGGGCCAACAACGCCGGCGTCGCCTTCGGCCAGCTCATCGCCTCCACCGGCGTCCTGGTCGTCAACGATCCCGGCAGCCTGGCCAATGCCTTGTCGAAGGCCTACTTCCAGCACTTTCCCGAGAGCGTGCGCCCCAGCACGCTGATCTCGCGCGACGAGGATCAGATCGTCGAGTTCGTCAAGGACCTCGGTGGCCGCGCTGTCCTCAAGCCCCTCCAAGGTTCCGGTGGCAGCGGGGTGTTCCTCGTCAACACCGACGAGTCGCCCAACCTGAGCCAGATCATCGAGGCCATCTCCCGCGACGGCTACGTCGTCGTCCAGGAGTACCTCGAGGAGGCCAAGAACGGCGACATCCGCATGTTCGTGATGAACGGCAAGCCCCTCAAGATGGAGGGCGAGTACGCGGCCTTCCGTCGCAAGTCGAGCGGCTCGGACATGCGCTCCAACATGTCGGCCGGCGGCAAGGCCATGCCCGTGAAGGTGACCGACGAGATGCTCGAGATGGTCGACGTGGTGCGGCCGAAGCTCGTCGCCGACGGCATGTTCCTCGTCGGCCTCGACATCGTCGGCGACAAGCTGATGGAGGTCAACGTCTTCAGCCCAGGCGGCCTCGGCTCCTGCCAGATCCTGTACGAGAAGAACTTCGCGGTCAGGGTGATCGAGGATCTCGAGCGCAAGATCGGGATACGGGGCCACTACGGCCGCCAGATCACCAACTCCAGCCTGGCCACCATCTGATCGTTGGTTGAGCCGGTCGCGTCCGAGCGCGCGAGGACCGCGACCGTGTCGAAACCCGGTGGGATTGCAGACGACCTGCATCCCGCCGGGTTTCTTCTTGCCTAGCTGAAGCGCACCATGTTGTTGAACCGGAACTCGCGCACCCACTGGTAGTACTTCGACCCGTTGGCGCGCGTGATGAGCGAGATTGCGTCCGACTCGATGTAGCTGCGGCACCCGTTGCGCCCCGTCACCGCCGTGTCGCACTCGGTGCGCCACCTGCGGCCATCGACTGCGGTCCAGCTGCCCGCGTTGCCGAGCGGATTGCCGGCCCACAGCTTCCGCGGCGAGGCCGCGTACGTCATGTTGTTGAACACCCAACCGTTGCGCTGCACGAAGCGGCTGCCCACCTGCGAGACCGTGGTTCCCCAGATCTCCGTGCGGCACTGCTGGGTCTGCGAGTAGGGCACGCACGTGGTGCGCCAGCGACGGCCGTTGACCTGGTGCTCGCCGGGTGTGGTGTACAGGTCGAACGGCTTGTCCTCCGGGTAGACGTCGTAGTAGTTGCCGCGCTCGTTGTGCAGGGTGCCCAAGGGGCCCTTCGCGGCATCCGTCACGACGGTGCGCACCACCTGCTTGGCGAAGGCCACGGAACGCTCCTGGTAGCCCATCCCCGGTGTCAACGCGTAGGCGAAGCCCATGGTGCCGAGGTTGAACACGCCCGCCTTCGACGGCGCCACGTAGTAGGTCACGTCGGAGATGCCGGTGCGGTTGCTGCACTGGAAGGTGGAGTGCGCGGCGATGTGCACGTTCGACGGCGACTCCGGCCCGGCCTTGTCCACCTCGTGCCCCACGAGTTGTGGATACCGCGCGCCCACCGTCGCCCCTGTGCCCTTGAAGGCCCAGAAGTGGGGGTTGGTGATGACCAGGTCGCTCTGGGGATTGGCGCCGTCGCAGTCGTACTGCGAGCCGAGGAGCCGCGCCTCGGGATTGGCGTACGGCTCGGAGCGGAAGGTGCCGGTGGTCGACGGGCCCTGCACCGGATCCAGATGGCTCAGCTTGTAGGAGGTCACCTGGGAGAAGTCCGCGCTGAAGCGGGTGCGGTAGAAGATCGCGTTGGCGCCGAAGGAGAGCAGGTTGGTGCCGCGGGCGACGAGGGTCTCGGCGTTGCGGCGCATCTCGATGGACCAGTACTCGTCGTGGCCGAGCAGCGTCAGTGCGCGGGAGCCGCGGAAGGCGTCCGCGCTGCGGTGCAGTTCGGAGTTGGTGGTGTAGCTGAGCTTCACGCCGAGCGATTCGAGGTACTGCACCAGCCCAAGTTCGTACTGGTAGAACTTGTCCGCACCGTTGCCACGCTGCGGCCGGTTCATGCTGACGATGTGGGCGCGGTCGGCGGATCCGCCGCTGGGCGGGCCCACGTACAACGAGTACCCGCCGACGGAGTTGTACGCCGCGTGGGTGGCGGTGGCGAACATCACGGTGACCGCACCGTCGTGGCTGGGGGAGCGCAGGAAGGCGGGCGCGTAGGCCTGGTTGCCGAGGTTGTCGGTGAGCTTGGCCAGGTAGGCGCCGGGCTGCCAGCCGGTGGTGTCGAAGCGGTGGGTCACCTGCCAGGCAGAGCAGTCGACGGTCTTGCCCACCGTCATGCAATCCGGCTGGCGTACCGCGGGGCCGGCGGGAGCACTGGCGACCAGG
>DURG01000238.1 GCA_012837465.1 Propionibacterium sp.
CCGCTGCCCGCGAGGTACCAGCGGTCGACGCCGGTTGAGCCGCTGCCCGCGAGGCACCAGCGGTCGACGCCGGTTGAGCCGCTGCCCGCGAGGCACCAGCAGCGCAGCGGTCGACGCTGGTTGAGCCGCTGCCCGCGAGGTACGAGCGGCGCAGCGCGTCGAAACCCCCAAGCATTCAGGCAAGGTCGCGTGAAGGCTTGGGGGTTTCGACACTGCTCGCAGAGCTCGCAGGCTCAACCAGCGGGGTGGGTCAGGTCAGAGGATGGACTTGGCGACTGCCACGACGTTGTCGGCGGTGAAGCCGAACTCCTCGAAGCACTTGGCACCCGACGCGGAAGCGCCGTAGTGCTCGATGCTCACCGAGGCGCCCTCGGCGCCGACGTACTTCAGCCAGCCCATCTCGATGCCGGCCTCGATGCTCACGCGGGCGGTGACGGCCTTGGGCAGCACCGACTCCTTGTACTCATCGGACTGCTCCTCGAACCATTCCTGGCAGGGCATCGAGACGACGCGGGTGGCGACGCCTTCAGCCTCGAGCTTCTCCTGCGCGTCCAGCGCGACGGCGACCTCGGAGCCGGTGGCGATGAGGATCAGCTTCGGCTCACCCGAGGCCTCGCTCAGCACGTAGGCGCCGTTGGCGACGCCCTCGGCCGAGGCGAACTTCTCGCCGCGGGCAACGGTGCGCAGGTCCTGGCGCGACAGGATGAGGCCGGCGGGACGATCCGTGCGGCGCAGGATCTCGCCCCACGCGACGGAGGTCTCGTTGGCGTCCGCCGGGCGCACCACGTCGAGGTTCGGGATCGCGCGCAGCGAAGCGAGGTGCTCGATGGGCTGGTGCGTCGGGCCGTCCTCGCCGACGCCGACCGAATCGTGCGACCACACGAAGATCGAGGGGACCTTCATGAGCGCGGCGAGGCGGACTGCGGGGCGCATGTAGTCGGCGAACACCAGGAAGGTGCCGCCGTAGGCGCGGGTCAGTCCGGACAGGTTGATGCCGTTGAGGATGCCGCCCATGGCGTGCTCGCGGACGCCGAAGTGCAGGGTGCGGCCGTAGGGGCCACCCGGCCAATCCTTCGTCGTGCGCTCCTCGGGCAGGAAGGACGGTTCGCCCTTCATGGTGGTGTTGTTCGAGCCGGCGAGATCGGCGGAGCCGCCCCACAGCTCGGGCAGCTGGTCGGCGAGCGCGGCAAGGACCTCGCCGGAGGCAGCACGGGTGGACTTCTTGCCCTCCTCGAACACGGGCAGCGAGAAGTCCTCCGGCAGCTTGCGCTCAGCCACGCGATCCAGCAGCGCCAGCCGCTCCGGGTTGGCGGCCTTCCACTCCTCGAACTTCTTGTCCCACGCCTCGCGGGCAGCCTTGCCGCGGGCAGCGGCGTTGTCGCGGGCGTGCTTGACGGCGTCGAGGTCGACGGCGAAGGGCTCCTGTTCGAAGCCGAGCAGGTTCTTGAGCTCCCGGATCTCGTCGCCACCGATCTTCGAACCGTGGATGGCGGCCATGCCCTGCTTCGTGGGCAGCGGCCAGCCGATCACGGTGGTCAGCTTGATGAACGACGGCTTGTCCTTGACGGCCTTGGCCTTCTCGATGGCGTCGTAGACGGCCTGGATGTCTTCCTTGTACTCCGTGCCGCCGTTGGTCCAGTCGACGTGGTGCACGTCCCAGCCGTAGGCCTCGTAGCGTGCTGAGACGTCCTCGGTGAAGGCGATGTCGGTCTTGCCCTCGATCGTGATGCGGTTGTCGTCGTAGAACAGGATGAGGTTGCCCAGGTTCTGCGTGGCGGCCAACGAGGAGGCCTCGGAGGCGACGCCCTCCTGCAGGCAGCCGTCGCCGGCGATCGCGTAGACGTAGCGGTCGAACACCGACTCGCCCTCGGGCGCATCCGGGTCGAACAGGCCACGCTCGCGGCGGGCGGCCATGGCCATGCCGACGGCGTTGGAGATGCCGGCGCCGAGCGGGCCGGTGGTGCACTCGATGAACTTCGCGTGCCCGTACTCCGGGTGGCCGGCGGTCTTGGCGCCCCAGGTGCGCAGCGCGGCGACATCCTCGAGCTCCATGTCCATGCCGGCGAGGTACAGCTGGGTGTACTGCGTCAGCGAGGCGTGGCCGAGCGACAGCACGAAGCGGTCGCGGCCCAGCCACAGGTCGTCGGTGGGGTCGCTGTTCATCACCTTCTGGTACAGCAGGTAGGCAAGCGGCGCCAGCGACACCGGCGTACCGGGGTGCCCATTGCCCACCTTCTCAACGGCATCGACGGCGAGGATCCGCGCAACGTCTACGGCTCGGGCGTCCTTCTCGGTCCACTCAAGAGTCACAGTTTGTTCCTAACTCATTTCGGTGCGCAGCGCATGCTTCACTGCTGCGGTGGTCGAAGACCAGCCTATCTTGCACGCCCCCCTGGACAATGGGCTGGGTGGCGCATTCGGCAACATTGGGCAACTGCCCAACCTGTCGTCGGCTTCGCGATTACCAGGATCCGCCGGCGAGCCATTCCGGGGAGATCTCGCTGGCCTTGGCGGCGGTGATCTCGTCCGCGCCGGGTTCCTCGGGTTCCACCTGCTCCGTGCGGGACGCCTTCTCCCCGGGGATGAAGGGACGGGTCGTCTCGCCCAGCGCCTCGCGCACCAGCTTCTGGATGCCTTCGCTGTCCCCGGGATCGAACGTGCGGGTCTCAGCCATGATTCACTCCTTGGTCACGGGCGGCTCGGCCGACCACGGGAACACGATCCAGTCATCGGTGGTCTTCCACACGAAGTCCGCTGCCACGATGCTACGCGGCTTGGCGTAGAGCACTGCGGAGCGGACCTCAGCGCCGAACCCGCGCAGCAGCTTGATCACGAGGTGCAGTGTGCGGCCCGAATCCGCCACGTCGTCGACGACGAGGATCCTGCGCTCGGCGATCGACTCGGTGTCGAGCATGGGGGCCAGCAGGACCGGATCCGGCAGCGTCTCGTCGACGTCGGTGTAGAACTCCACGTTGATCGCGTCGCTGAGCTTCACCCCCAGCGAATACGACATGGCACCGGCGAGCAGGAGCCCGCCGCGCGCGACCGCGATGATCACCTCGGGCGCGAAGTCCGAATCCGCCACGGCCTGCGCCATCTCGCGCTGCGCCCGCCCGAACCCGTCCCACGTGAGGACTTCCTTGTCAGTGTGATCCTGGGCGTCCGCGTGATAAGCCATGGGCCAATGGTAGTGGCAAGGCTCAGCCGGGGTGGTTGCCCTCGAAGATCCTGGTGACGAACACCACGTCGAGCCAGCGCCCGAACTTGCGGCCCACCTGCGGCAGGCGGCTGACGACCTCGAAGCCCAACCGCTCGTGGAAGGTGATCGACGCGTCGTTGGCACCGTCGATCACGCCCACCATGACGTGCACGCCGCGGCCCCGGGCATAGTCGATGAGCGCGGTCATCAGCATCCGGCCGGCCCCGGCGTCGCGGCGCCCCTCCCGGATGTAGACGCTGTGCTCCACGGTGTGGCGGTAGCCGTCGAGGGGCCGGAACTGCGAGTAGCTCGCGTAGCCGACGATGAGGCCATCGGAGTCCTCCATGACCAGCACCGGGTACTCGTCGGCGGTCAGGCGCTCGAACCATGCCTGCCGGTCCGCCACCGTGACGGGCTGGAGTGCATAGGACGCGGTGGTGCCGACGCCTGCCTCGTTGTAGATGTCCGTGACGGCGGGGATGTCGCGGATGCGCGCAGGGCGGATGGTCGGCATGGCCCCATCGTACGGCGACGGTCCCAACCGCCACTACGCTCTTCACCATGACGATCCACGAACTGTCCGGAGCCTGGGGAACTGCGCGCGTGGCCGAACTGGGCGGGTGCGTCCTGTCATGGCGCCCGGCCGGCGGCGAGGACGTGCTGTTCGTCTCGCGCACTGCCGAACTGACGCCGGGCACCATGTGGCACGGCGGCATCCCCGTGTGCGCCCCGTGGTTCGGCGCCGGTCAGGGCGACTGGGAGGTGCCCCACGTGCACGGGCTGGTGGCACGTGTGCCGTGGCACACGCAATCCGTGGAGCAGGACGACGACGGGGCCCGGCTGGTGATGACACTCTCCTCCGCGGACGTCGACGGGGTGCCGGGCGCGCAGCGCTACCCCGATGACCTGGCCTACGTGCTCGAGGTCGACGTCACTGCCGCCGCCCTCACCGTCGCGCTGACGGTCTCCTCCCCCAGCCGCGACGTGGGCGTGGACCTCGCCTTCCACCCCTACCTCGCCGTCGACGCCACCCGCACCACCCTCACCGGCCTCGAGGGCATCACGTTCCAGGATCCCCTCAATGGCTGGGCCCCCTCCGTCGAGGACGAGGTCTTCGCGTTCGACGGCCTCGTGGACCGGGTCTACGCCGCCGCCCCGCCGCTGTTCGTCAGCGACGGCGCGCGCACGCGTCGGCTCACCAACGACGGCGCCACCAGCACCGTCATCTGGAACCCGGGCGAGGCGGACGCGGAAGTCCCAGCCGACGAGGCGGAGGACTTCGTGTGCGTGGAGTTCGGCAATGTGCGCAGTCGCGCCGTCGAGATCCCGGCCGGCGGCGAGCACCGGTTGTCGCTGACGATCGAGGTCTGACCCGCCTCAGCCGGAGTAGACGACCGTCTCCGGGGGCAGGCCCAGCGCGACATCCCCGGCGTCCCCGGTGAACACGCATCCCAGGGTCGGCGAGTAGAGGCAGACCCCCTGATGGGAATCGGGCGCCGACATCGCCTGCAGCGTCACGGCGCCGACGGTGAACTCCTGACCCACCTGCGGCCGGGTCCAGACCGGCGCACCGGTGCGGGCGCCGAGGTCGACCACGGAGGGGTTGTCCCGCGGGTCCGTCGTGCAGACCACCGCGACCACGCGTCGGCCGTCGACGACGCCGAGCACGACGTCGGGGTCAGCGAGGGCGTCGACCGCGATGACCTCGCGCTCATCGCCCACCAGCCACGTGTTGCGCCCACCTTCGGTGGAGGCAAGGGTGACGGGCTGCGCCCCCGATAACGTTCGCATAACGGTCAGAGTAACCTCCCGTCCAGGTTCTCGTGGCAAGTGGGTGCGATCAGGTGCGGAGTCTGCCCGCCCCGGGCGGCGCACTCCCATAGGCTGTTCGGAACCAGCGAAGGAGAAGCACCATGGGCCATGCACTGATCGTCGTCGACTGCCAGGTCGACTTCTGCGAGGGAGGCTCCCTCGGCGTCGACGGCGGCAACGCCGTCGCGGAGAAGGTCGCCGAGCTGCTGGAGACGGACCATGGCTACGACTTCGTCGTGGCCACGCGCGACCACCACATCGATCCGGGCGACCACTTCTCCGACGAGCCGGACTTCGTCGACTCGTGGCCTCCGCACTGCGTCGTCGGCACGGAGGGGCAGCAGTTCCACGAGGCGCTGCGCGGCTACGAGTTCGACGCCATCTTCGACAAGGGCTCCTACGAGGCCGCCTACTCCGGCTTCGAGGGCACCATCGGCGCAGGGGACGACGGCGTGGGCCTGGCGCAATGGCTGGGCGAGCAGGGCGTGACGAAGGTCGACGTGGTGGGCATCGCCACCGACTACTGCGTGCGCGCAACCTCGCTCGACGCTGCGCGGGAGGGCTTCGACACCACCGTGCTCAGCGGCATGACCGCAGCCGTGCACCCCGACAACGTCCCCGCCGTGGCGGAGGAGGTTGCGGAGGAACGCGTCACCTGGGCGTGAGTTCCTCCACGGGGTGGCCGGCCTTCGACCACGCGCTGAAGCCGCCGTCGAGGTGGGTGACGTCGGTGCGGCCCATCTCGTGCAGGGTGGCCGCCGCCAGCGCCGAACGCCAGGCGGAGCCGCAGTACAGCACCAGCCGACGCCCGTCGTCGAGGGCCTCCCGGTAGTAGGGCGACTCCGGATCCACCCAGAACTCGAGCATGCCCCGCGGCGCGCGGTAGGCGCCGGGGATGATGCCGAGTCTCTCCCATTCGCCGGGCTCGCGGATGTCGACGAACAGCACCGAGTCGTCGTCGAGCAGCTCCATGCCCTCGTCGAGGCTGATGGGCGGGGCGATCTCGTTGGCCGCGTCGACGAGGTCCTTCGACGAGCGGCGCAACGGCTCAGAGGCCGCGGGCATCGCCGCGGAGATAGTTGACGAGGTGTTCCTGCTCATCCTGGAGCTGGTCGATCCGGCTCTTGACGATGTCACCGATGGACACGATCGCGGCGAGCCTGCCGTCGACCATGACGGGGAGGTGACGCATCCTGAACTGGGTCATCTCGGAGGCGACCGCGGCCAGTTCGTCGTCCATGCCGCACGTGTGGACATCGGTCTCGAGGATGTCGCTGATCGGATGGGTAAGGAGTTCTGAGCCGTACTGCTTCAGCCCGTTGACCACGTCGCGCTCACCCGCAATGCCGACGACGGCGTCATCGTCGCCGGTGATGACCACGGCACCGATGCGGTGCTCGCTCATGAGGCCCACCAGGTGAGCCACGTCCTGCTCGGCGCGTGCCGTGATGACGGTGCTGCCCTTGTTGTTGATGACTTCGTTGATCCGCATGGCTCAAACTAACGCGCGGGCGCGCGCTTTGCAGGTGATCGGCGTTACTCGCAGGGCGCCGAGCCCTCGTCCAAGCCGTTCCCGTTCCCGTTGCCGTTGCCGTTGCCGTTGCCCAGGGTCTGGATCATCTCGAACGCGGGCAGCGAGGCGGGTGGCACGTTGACCACCTTGGCGGGCACACCGGCGACGGTGGTGTGCGGCTCCACGTCGCGCAGCACCACGGATCCGGCGCCGATCTTGGCGCACTCCCCCACGCGGATGTTGCCCAGCACCTTGGCGCCGGCGCCGATCATCACGCCGCGGCCGATCTTCGGGTGGCGGTCGCCGCCCTCCTTGCCAGAGCCGCCGAGGGTGACCTCGTGCAGCATGGAGAAGTCGTCCTCGACGACGGCGGTCTCGCCGATGACCACGGAGGTGGCGTGGTCGAACATGATGGATTTGCCGATGCGGGCGCCGGGGTGGATGTCGACGGCGAACGCCTCGGAGATCCGGCTCTGCAGGTAGAGCGCCAGCGCCTTGCGGTCGTGGGTCCAGTAGAAGTGGGCCACGCGGTAGGCCTGGATGGATTGGAAGCCCTTGAAGTACAGCAGCGGGTTGGCGTAGCCGGGGCAGGCCGGGTCGCGCTGAACCACGGCCTGGAGGTCAGCGCGGATCGCCTCTTGGATGCACTCGTCCTCGCGCAACACGTCGTAGAAGATGTCGCGCAGGCCCAGCGCCGGTAGCGTGGGGCTGTCGAGCTTGCTGGCCAGGATGTAGGCCAGCGATTCCTCGATGTCCGGCTGGCTCAGGATCGTGGCGTGCAGGAAGCCAGCGAGCAGCGGTTCGTTGTCCGCGGCCTCGCGGCATTCGCGCTTGATCGCATCCCAGATCTGGTCATCCGAAACGATGCGGGCCGGGTCCATGGGGGCCTCCTTGGTAGGGGTCGCCATCAGGCTACCTGCGATGCTCGTGGGACACACGCCGCGTTCGCCCTGAGCAGACCGCAGCCATGCAAGGGTTGGGGGGTGATCGAGATCTGGCACTGGCTCACGGAGTTCCTCAGCACGCTTGGCCCCGCCCCCTACCTGGCACTGGTCGCGGTGGTCGCGGGGCTGTCCCAGTGGCTCTCCTGGCAGATCAGGGTGCCGTCGATCCTCCTGCTGCTGGTCGTCGGGTTCGGGCTGGGCCAGTTCGTCACGCCAGACCATGTGCTGGGCCGCGACCTCCTCTTCGCCGGCGTCACCCTCGCCGTCGGCGTCATCCTCTTCGAGGGTGCCCTCACCCTGCACCTCCGCGACGTGCGCGGCATCGGCCGCCCCGTCCTACGGTTGTGCAGCGTGACCGTCCTCCTCGCCTGGGCGCTCATCACGTTCGCGGCTTGGCTGATCGGCTTCGACCTGCTCATCTCCCTGCTCGTCGGCGCCATCCTCGTCGTGACCGGCCCGACGGTGATCGCACCCATCCTCCGCACGCTGCGGCCCACGCGTCGGGTGTCGGCCCTGCTCAAATGGGAGGGCATCATCGTCGACCCGATCGGCGCCGTGCTGGCCGTGCTCGTCTTCCAGGCCGTGCTCCTGGGGCGTGGCGGCGAGGCGTTCCCGCAGCTCGTGGTCAACCTGCTGCTCACCATAGGCATCGCTTGCGTGCTGGGGCTGGGCATCGGCTGGATCCTCGAGCAGTTCATCAAGCGGCACTGGATCCCGGATTTCCTGCAGGGCGTCGCGTGCCTGACCAGCGCGATCGGCGTGCTCGTGGTGAGCAACTCCCTCCAACAGGAGAGCGGGCTGCTCGCGGTGACGGTACTGGGCCTCTACCTCGGCAACCGGGGGCTGAACCTCAAGCACGTCGAGCAGTTCACCGAGCACCTCCAGGTGCTGTTCGTCGGCGTGCTGTTCGTGATGCTGGCCGGTCGCATCGACACGGCGCAGCTCGTCGCGATCTTCCCGCGCGCGCTGGTGTTCTTCCTGCTGCTCGTCGTGGTGGCCCGCCCCGTCAGCATCTGGTTGGGCCTGTGGGGCACGAAGGTCACCCGAGAAGAGAAGGGCCTCCTCTCGTTCATGGCGCCCCGCGGCATCGTCGCCGCCGCCGTGACGAGCATCTTCGGCATCGAGTTCACCCACGCAGTCGAGCGGATGCGCACGCGCGCCGCGGAAGCCACCGGGGAGGAGGCCGAACTGCTCGGCCAACGCGCCGACAACCTGGCCGTCCTCGCAGCCCAGACCACCGAGCTTGTGCCGCTGGTCTTCCTGGTGATCGTGCTCACCGTCGCCCTCTACGGCCTGGGCGTCGGGCGGTGGGCGGAGCGCCTGGGCCTGGCCACCACGTCGCCGCAGGGCATCCTGTTCGTCGGCGCCCAGCAGTGGGTGGTCCAGGCCGCGAGCGCGCTCGACAAGGCCGGCGCCACGACGCTGGTGGTCGCCCGCGAGTTCTCCAAGCTGAAGGAGGCCCGCAAGGCCGGGCTCTCCACGGTGACCGCCAACATCCTCAGCGACTACGCGGTGCGCGAGATGGACCTCGCAGGGATCAGGTCGCTGGTGGCGGCGACCAAGACCGATGAGGTCAACGCGACGGCGGCCCGCGAGTTCGCCCACGTGCTGGGCCGCGCGAACGTCTTCCAACTGGCCCGCACGCCACCCAAGGCGGCCGCTGGCAAGGTGCGCAGCGACGCCGCGAGCCACCTCACCGTCCAGACCGCGTTCAGCCCGCCCACCACCTTCACAGAGTTGGAGGACCTGGTCGCGCGGGGCCACAAGGTGCGCTCGACGAAGCTCACCGAGAGCTTCACGCTCGACGACCTCTCCGCCCGCGAGGAGGACAACGTGCTGATGTTCGTGGTGAAGGGCGGCAGGGTCACCGTGGTGCAGGAGTCGACGAAGCTGCCGGAGCAGGGCGCGACGCTCATCTACCTCGCGCCCCCGCGGGCGACCCGGTCGGTGGCTGCCACCTCGGGTGCGGCTCCTCAGAGCAGCCCGCGGTCGTAGGCGACGCGCACCGCGGCGGCGCGGTCGCCGACGCCGAGCTTGCCGAAGACCCGCGACAGGTGCGTCTTCAGCGTGGTCTCGCTGATGAACAGCCTCGACGCGGCCTCGCGGTTGGTGCCGCCGGCTGCCACCTCGCGCAGCACCTCGAGTTCGCGCTCCGTGAGCGGCGTCTCCGCGCGGTGGCCGCTGAGCACGCTGAGCGCCCTGGGGGTGAGCACCGGGCGCCCGGCGGCCAGCTGGTGGATCGCTTCGAGCAACTCGCCGCGCGGGGTGTCCTTGAGCAGGTAGCCGTCGGCCCCAGCGCTGAGCGCGCGCCGGATGTCCTGATCGGTGTCGTAGGTGGTCAGCACCAGGATCCGCGGGGTGTGGGGCGATTGGGCCCGCAGCGCGGTGATCGCGGCCACGCCGTCGCCGTCGGGCATCCGCAGGTCCATCAGCACCACATCGGGCGCGAGCTGCTCCACCAGGGCCACCGCCTCCTGACCGCCGCCGGCCTGGCCGACGACCTCGATGCCGGGGTCGCGTTCCAGGATGGCCACGAGGCCGTCGCGGACGATGGGGTGGTCGTCGGCGATCACGATGCGGATCATTGCCACCTCCCGGGCAGGGTTGCGGTCACGATGGTGCCCTCGCCCGGCGTGGAGTCGACGGTGAGTTCGCCGTCGGCCTCCTCCGCGCGGCTGCGCATCCCGGGCAGGCCCATCCCCACGACGGTGGCACCGGGCGCGAAACCCACGCCGTCGTCGGCGATGGTCACCCGCACATGCTCAGGCTCGTAGCCGAGTTCCACCTGCACGGTGCCGGCCCGGGCGTGGCGCCGGGCGTTGGCGAGGGATTCCTGGGTGATGCGCAGCACGGCGGGGTCGTTGCCGCTGGGGCGGGGGGTGCCGTCGACGATGAGGCGGGCC
>DURG01000239.1 GCA_012837465.1 Propionibacterium sp.
GCCAGGGCGAGCACATGGACTGGGGCACCTACATCTTCAACTACGGCCGCAACGAGGTGAAGAGCTTCCTCGTCAGCAACGCGCTGTACTGGGCCCAGGAGTTCCACATCGACGGGTTCCGCGTCGACGCCGTCGCGTCGATGCTCTACCTGGACTACTCGCGCGAGGACGGGCAGTGGGTGCCCAACGAGCACGGTGGCCGCGAGAACCTCGAGGCCATCGACTTCCTGCGCTACGTGAACCGCCACCTGTACGAGCGCGAGCCCGGCATCATGATGATCGCCGAGGAGTCCACGAGCTTCCCAGGCGTCACCAAGCCGGTGCATGAGGGCGGCCTGGGCTTCGGCTTCAAGTGGAACATGGGCTGGATGAACGACTCGCTGCGCTACCTGCAGCAGGATCCCATCTACCGCCAGTACGAGCACGGCCTGCTCACCTTCGCCATGGTCTACCAGTACTCGGAGAACTTCATCCTGCCGATCAGCCACGACGAGGTCGTGCATGGCAAGGGCTCGATGATCAACAAGGTGCCGCAGGACGACTGGCGCAAGTTCGCCACCCTGAGGGCGTTCTACTCGTTCATGTGGTCCTTCCCCGGCAAGCAGCTGATCTTCATGGGCTGCGAGTTCGGCCAGCGCCCCGAGTTCAACGAGGCCACCTCGCTCGAGTGGTGGGTCAGCGAACTGTGGGGCCACGGCGGCCTGCAGCGCCTCTTCCGGGACCTCAACCACACCTACCGCGACAACGCCGCGCTGTATGAGCTGGACAACTCGCCGGAGGGCTTCAGCTGGATCAACGCCGACGATGCCAGCCGCAACACGCTGTCGTGGGTGCGCCATGACAGTGAGGGCAACCACATCGCGTGCATCACGAACTTCTCCCCGGATCCGCTCACGGATTACGAGATCGGCCTGCCCTCGGGCGGCGCCTGGGAGGAGATCCTCAACACCGATGCCCCGATCTACGACGGCTCCGGCGAGTTCGGCAACCTCGGCGAGGTCCACGCGGTCGACGAGCCGTGGGGCCACTGGCCGGCGCGCGCGAACGTGACGGTCCCCCCGCTGGGCTCCGTCTGGCTCCGCCGCACCGCTGGTTGAGCCGAGCACCAGACCCGACCGCTGGTTGAGCCGGACGCTGGTTGAGCCGGACGCCTGCGAGCTTGCGAGCAGCGCGTCCGTGTCGAAACCCCCCAGCATGCAAGGGAGACTGACCCCATGAGCGACTTCCAGGTCTCGGTCGACATCTCCGGCGGCGTCGGCACCTTGCGGTGGGCTGAGCAGGAGGTCGACGTCGAGACGCTCCAGCGCGCCATCTCGCTGGCCTCGGACGACGCGATCCTCGCGCACAACCTGCGCCGGCTCCAGGTGGAGCTGCCGGAATGGGACACCGCCGCACGAGTGGCCCTGCACCGCGCCGGCTTCCGGCTGGAGGGCCGGCTGAGGTCCGCCATCGAGCCCGAGCCCGGCGTCTTCCGCGACATCCTCGTCTACTCGCGCCTCGCCGTCGACACGGTCTACGGTCCGCACGGCTTCTCAGGCGTGCTCAACTCGATCCTGCCCACCAAGCGCCTCATTGCACATGCCCTGTTCCTCGACGAGCAGGGCCGCGTGCTGCTGCTCGAGACCAGCTACAAGGAGGACTGGGAGTTGCCAGGTGGCGTCGTGGAGCCCGGGGAGTCACCCCGGGTGGGCGGCGAGCGCGAATGCCTGGAGGAGCTCGGCATCGAGGTCGCCTTCGGCCAGCCGCTGATCATCGACTGGATGCCGCCCTACCTCGGCTGGTCGGATGCGGTGGAGTTCATCTTCGACGGCGGCGTCCTCGATGAGGCCACCGCGGCCTCGCTGGGCACCGACGACCGGGAGATCCAGGCCATCCACTGGGTGCAGCCCGACGACGTGCCGCAGCACGTCACTGAGCTCTCCGCGCGCCGCATCCAGCTGATGCTCGACGGCTACCGCGGCGTCACCGAGGACGGCCACCCCATCCCCGGCCCCTGAGCGTTCGCCCGGCCCCTGAGCGTTCGCCCGGCCCCTGAGCGTTCGCCCGGCCCCTGAGCGTTCGCCATGGCTGGTCCCTGAGCGTTCGCCATGGCTGGTCCCTGAGCGTTCGCCATGGCTGGTCCCTGAGCGTTCGCC
>DURG01000240.1 GCA_012837465.1 Propionibacterium sp.
ATGGGCATGTCGCTCATGGCGATCTCGTCGGTCAACGTCGCGCTGCCCACCATCCAGGAAGGGCTCGGCGCCACTGATTCGGACATCCAGTGGGTGCTGGCCGGCTACGCGCTGACCTTCGGCATCACCCTCATCCCCGCCGGGCGCGCGGGCGACGTCATGGGCCGCGGCTCCTGGTTCATCATGGGCGCCGCGCTGTTCACCGTCGCATCGGTGGCGTGTGGACTGGCACCCACCGCGGTCGTGCTCAACGCCGCCCGGCTCCTGCAGGGCGTCGGCGCGGGCATGTTCTCGCCGCAGGTCACCGGCATGATCCAGCAGTACTTCAGCGGCGGCGGCCGAGCGAAGGCGTTCGCCGCGCTGGGCGTGACGATCTCCGGCTCGGTGGCGACGGGGCCCGTCGTCGCCGGCGCGATCATCGAGGCCGTGGGCCCCGAGACCGGCTGGCGGTGGGCCTTCTTCGGCTACCTCCCGCTCGGCCTGGCCTGCGTCGTGCTGGGCCTGAGGTGGTTCCCGTTCAGGAAGGAGCGGTTGCGCCGGCAGTCGCCCGGCAAGGCGACGGCGGCGAAGGTGGACCTCGACCCCCTCGGCACGCTCCTGCTGACGGCGGCCGTGCTCGCGGTGATGTACCCGTTCATGGCCCGCCAACTGTGGGCCTGGGCGCTGCTCGCGCTGGCGCCGCTGCTGGTCATCGCGTGGTGGAAGTGGGAGCAGCGCTACAAGTCGACCGGCCACGAACCCCTCGTCGACCTGGACCTGTTCCGCTTCCGTTCGTTCCGCAACGGCCTCCTCGTGGCCGGCGCCGCATTCATGGGGCTGACCTCGACGTTCGCCGTCGTCGCGATCTTCCTGCAGACCGGGCTCGGCGTCGACGCCCTGCGTAGTGGGCTGATCGGCCTGCCCAACGCCATCGTCAGCGCCATCTCTTCGATCTACACCGTGCGCTTCGTCATGACGCACGGGCGTCGCCTCGTGGTGATCGCGCTGCTGGTGCTGCTGACCGGCACCGTCTCGAGCATCCTGGTGGTGTGGGCCATCGGCGCGTACGGCATCTCCTTCTGGTGGCTCGCGGCCACCCTGACGCTCAACGGCGCCGCGATGGGCGCCTTCGCGTCGGCCAACCAGACGCTCAGCATGCAGGACATCCCCGTCCAGCACGGCGGCACCGCCAGCGGTCTGAAGCAGACCATCGAGCGCATCACCACGGCCCTGGGCAACGCCGCGATCACCGGCGTGTTCTTCTTCTTCGCCGCCATCGGCGACTGGACGCTGGCGTTCATGGGCGCCTTCGGCGGCATCGCGGTGTGCCTGCTGCTCGCCGGCGGGTTCGCGGTGATGGACGAGCGCCAGCACGCCCGCAGCTGAACGTCGACCCACGGCTAGAGTGGGCCGCATGTCTTTCCCCCTCGGTGCCCACGTCGACTCCGTCAATCCCCTGGCCGACGCCGAAGCGATCGGCGCCAACATCGTGCAGCTCTTCGTCGGCGACCCCCAGGGCTGGAAGAAGCCGGCCACGCTGAGTGAGGGCGGCGCCGAGGCGCTGCGACAGGCCGCGGCCGACGCCGGGGTGCAGCTCGTCGTGCACGCCCCCTACGTGCTCAACGTCGCCTCGCTGAACAACCGGGTGCGGATCCCCAGCCGGAAGCTGCTGCAGCAGTGGGTCGACGAGGCGGCCGCCATCGGCGCGATGGGCGTGGTGGTGCACGGCGGCCACGTGACCGCCAAGGACGACCCCGCCGTCGGGTTCGACAACTGGCGCAAGTGCATCGACGGGCTCAAGCTGCCGGTGCCGATCTTCATCGAGAACACCGCCGGCGGCGGCTACGCCATGGCGCGCCACGAGGAGGCCATCGAGCGCCTCTGGGAGGCCATCTCGACCTCCGACAACATCGATCAGGTCGGCTTCTGCCTCGACACCTGCCACGCGCACGCCGGCGGCCTGGACCTCGACGGCCTGGTCGGCCGCATCAAGGCGATCACCGGCCGCATCGACCTCGTGCACCTCAACGATTCCCGCGACGCGGCGGGCAGCGGCGCCGACCGGCACGCCAACCTGGGTGAGGGGTTCATCGATCCCGACGAGCTGGTCGGCGTGGTGCGCGACGCCGCGGCCCCGACGATCCTCGAGACGCCCGGCGGCGCGCTCGAGCACCTCGCCGACCTGAAGTGGCTCCTCGAGCGCCTCTGACAGCGGCCTGGTGGCTCGGGAGCCGGTGCTGGACGGGTCACCAACCGTGCGACTGGACGATGCGGTCCGCCTCGGCGCGGTAGCGCTCCATGACCTCGGGCGTCGGCTCGGCCTCGTAGGTCTCCGATCCCGCGAGCTCCCACTGCGGCAACTCGCCCGTCAGCACCCACGCCGCCTGGCGCGCGGCGCCCAACGCCACGTACTCGGCCGGCGGGGGCACGTCCACCGCGACTCCCAACACCTGCGGCGCGATCTTCCGCACCGCCTCGGACTTTGCGCCGCCGCCGATGAGCGTGATCCGCTCCACCTCGACGCCGAGCGCGCGCACCGCGTCGACCCCGGTGCCCAACAGCCCCAGCAGCCCCTCGACGGCGGCCCGGGCGACGTTCCCGGGCGTGAAGTTTGCCAGCGTCATGCCCACCATCGACGCCGAGGCGTCGGGCAGGTTGGGGGTGCGTTCCCCCTCGAACCACGGCACGAGCGTCAGGCCGCCGGCGCCGGGCTCGGCGGCCAGGGCCAGCCGGGCCAGCTCGTCGAAGTCGATGCCCAGCACCTTGCGGGCCGCATCCAGGATGCGGGCCGCATTGATGGTGGCGGTCAGCGGCAGCCAGGCGCCGGTGCAATCGGCGAACCCGTTGACCATGCCGGTGCGGTCCGCCGTCGGGGTCGCTGAGACGGCGGCAACCACACCGGACGTGCCGATCGACAACGACGTCTGGCCGGGCGCGAGGCCCAGGCCCAACGCGGCGCCCGCGTTGTCGCCAGCGCCGGGGCCCACGATGAAACCGGGCCCCTCGACGCCCTCGTCGGGGCGCAGCACGCGCGGCAACACCACGTCGGAGGCGTCGCGGCGCAGCGCGAGCGACAGTAGGTCGCGTCGGTACTCGTTGGCGACCGAGTCGAAGTAGCCGGTGCCGGAGGCATCGGAGCGGTCGGTGACCAGGTCGTCGAGCGACTTCGCGCCACGGATCTGCCAGGTCAACCAATCGTGGGGCAGCGCCACGGCCGCCACCTTCTCGGCGTTCTCGGGCTCGTTGTCGGCCAGCCAGCGCAGCTTCGTCTGCGTGAACGACGCGAGCGGCAGGTGGCCGACGGCGCCGGCCCAGTCGTCGAACTCCTCGCGGAGGTCCGCGGCGGCGCCGGCGGAACGGGTGTCGTTCCACAGCAGCGCGTCGCGGATGACCTCGCCGTCGGCATCCAGCGCGACCATGCCGTGCTGTTGCCCGCCGACGCTCAGCGCCTCGACGTCATCGAGCCCGCCGGCCTGCGCGACCGCCTCCTCGAACGCGGTCCACCAGTGCTGGGGCGAGACCTCGGTCCCGTCCGGGTGGGAGGCCGCGCCTTGGCGGACCACCTCGCCCGAATCCGCGTCGACGATGAGTACCTTGCACGACTGGGTCGACGTGTCGACCCCTGCCACCAACGCCATGTGTGGACCTCCTAGCCCTTGAGCAGGTGACGCAGTGCGGCCTGCTGGAGCTCGACGAAGTGGTACTCGCGGGCACCCTTCTCGTCGGGATCCGGCATCTCGGCGCTGCGCAGATCCTCGATCGTCTCACCTTCGGCCAGCGTGGGCTCGGCAAGTTCGAAGATCGACGCGTCCTGCATGAGCTGCTGGACGGCGGGGTCGGCGCGGAAGGCCTTCGCGCGCTCGGCGAGCAGCGAGAACGCCTCCATGTTCGCCTTGGCGGAATCCCAGATGCCCTCGACGCCCTCGGTGCGGCTGGGCTTGTAGTCGAAGTGGATCGGGCCCTCGTAGCGGGCGCCGCCGGAGGGGAAGCCGTTGACGAGCAGGTCGACGGTGAAGAAGGCGCTCATCAGGTCGCCGTGACCGAACGCGAGGTCCTGGTCGTACTTCAGGCCGCGCTGGCCGTTGAGGTCGATGTGGAACAGCTTGTCGCAGTACAGCGCCAGGCCGAGGCCGGCGGTGTAGTTGAGGTTGGCCATCTGCTCGTGGCCCACCTCGGGGTTGAGGCCCACGATGTCGCCGTGCTCGAGTTCGTTGATCAGCGCGATGGCGTGGCCGATGGTCGGCAGCAGGATGTCGCCGCGCGGCTCGTTCGGCTTGGGCTCCAGGCCGATGCGCAGGCCGTAGCCCTGGTCCTTGATGTAGCCGGCGACGGTGTCGAGGCCCTCGGCGTAGCGGGCGTGGGCGGCGAAGTAGTCCTTGGAGGAGTCGTACTCGGCGCCCTCGCGGCCGCCCCACATCACGAAGGTGCTGGCGCCCATGTCGGCGGCGATGTCGACGGCGTTGAGCACCTTCTTCAGGCCGTAGCGGCGCACGGCGCGGTCGTTGGAGGTCAGCCCGCCGTCCTTGAACATGGGGTGGGTGAAGGTGTTGGTGGTGACCATCTCGATGGTCAGGCCGGATTTGTCGCAGGCGTCCTTGAACTGGCCGAGGCGCTTCTTGGCGGTGGCCTCGTCGGCGTCGAACGCGTAGACGTCGTTGTCGTGGAACGTGACGCCCCAGGCGCCGAGCTCGGCGAGCTTGTCGGCGTAGTACCAGGGGTCGAACTCCGGGCGGGTGTCGCCGCCGAAGGGGTCAGTACCCCGCCAGCCGACGGTCCAGATGCCGAAGGAGTAGTTCAGTTCAGTCATGGGTGCCTCCCGTTGCAATTGTTTCTCCCTAAAACAATAACACTGCGAGACGGGTTCCGGAAGGGGGCTCCCCAGGGCCGTGATCGGCAGGGAGAAAACACCGTCGCGTTGAGCGGCCCCTGACCACCGGATATGCTGACCCCGCCACCAAGAACCCGAGACCCACGAGGGGAGCCTGGCGTGCTCTATGCCCTGATCGCAGTCCACGCGATTCTGGGCGCCTTCACTCCCCTCCTCGTCCGCCGATTGGGCGCCCGCACCTACTTCCTCCTGGCGCTCGCCCCACTCTCGGCCGGCATCTGGCTCCTGACCAAGGCGCCCGCCATCCTCGCCGGGCAGCACTACCTCGAGGTCTACGGCTGGATCCCCGCGCTCGACGTCGACCTGACGCTGCGCATGGGCCTGGTCCAGTGGGTGCTCGCGATGATCGTCACGTGGATCGGCGTGGCGGTACTGGTCTATTCGCGCTGGTACTTCGAGGGGCTCACCTCCGGGCGGTCCGCAGCGGTGCTCACGCTGTTCGCCGGCACCATGCTGGGCCTCGTCACGGCGGACAACCTCATCGTCTTGTTCATCTTCTGGGAACTGACGACGATCTTCTCCTACCTGCTGATCGGCCACGACCCCACCCGGCGCGCCAACCGCGGCGCCGCGCACACGGCGCTGGTCGTCACCACCACCGGCGGCCTCATGATGCTCGTCGGCATCATCGCGTTGTGGTCAGCCTCCGGCACGCTCTCCCTGCAGCAACTGGTCAGCGATGCGCCCACCGGCACGCTCGCGACGGTGGGCGCGCTCCTGATGCTCGTCGGCGCACTGTCGAAGTCGGCGCTCGTGCCGTTCCACTTCTGGTTGCCGGGCGCGATGGCCGCCCCCACCCCCATCTCCGCGTACCTCCATGCCGCCGCCATGGTGAAGGCCGGCGTCTACCTCGTCGCCGTGCTCGCCCCTGCCTTCGCGACGGTGCCGTTCTGGCGCCCTGCGGTCATGCTGCTGGGCACCCTCACGATGATCATCGGCGGCTGGCGCGCGTTGCGCCAGACCGACCTCAAGCTGCTCCTGGCCTACGGCACCGTCTCCCAACTCGGCTTCATGGTGCTGCTCGTCGGCATCGGCACCGAGGCCGCCGCCCTGGCCGGCATGGGCACCGTCATCTCGCACGCCCTGTTCAAGTCGACGCTGTTCATGTGCGTCGGCCTCATCGACCACTCCGCAGGCACCCGCGACATCCGCGAACTCAGCGGCGTCGGCTACCGCGTGCCCTGGCTCGCCGTCCTCGCCGGCCTGGCCGCGCTGTCCATGGCGGGCATGCCACCGCTGGTCGGCTTCCTCACCAAGGAGGCCGCGTTCGAGGCCGTCGTCAACCTGGTCGTCGGCGACATCCAGGCCATCACCCCGCTCGCCGCCGCCGCGCTCGCCGCCGCGCTGGTGTTCGGCTCGGCCATCACCGTCGGCTATTCGCTGCGCTTCTGGTGGGGTGCCTTCGCGTCCAAGAGCGGCGCCCCCGCGCTGAGCTGGCACCGCCCGGCCCTCGGCATGGCCGGCGTGCCCATGTTCCTCGGCGCCATGAGCCTGGTGCTCGGCTTCCTCGGCCCCCAGCTCACCACCCTGCTGAACCCCTACGCCGAACGCGTCTCGCACGGCCAACCCGGCCACGGCTTCGCCCTGTGGCACGGTTTCAGCTGGCCGCTCGCGATGTCGGTCATCGCGCTGGGCACCGGCATCCTGCTGTTCGTGTTCCGCGAGCGCATCGCCGACATCCAGGCCACGTTCCCGACGACCGTCACCGCCGAGGAACTGTTCCACAAGTCGATGCACGGCCTGGACCGCATCTCCGTCGAGGTCACCGCCCGCACGCAACGCGGCTCATTGTCGATCTACCTGGGCACCATCCTCACCGTGCTCGTCGCGCTCGCCACCTACGCCATGCTCCGCATCCGCGTGTGGCCCACCTACCGCGTGTTCGACCACTGGCCGCAACTGCTCGTCGCCTCCGTCATGGCGGGGGCGGCCGTGCTCGCCGCCACCTCCCGCGGCCGCATCCGTGCCGTCCTGCTCGTCGGCGTCACCGGCTACGGCCTGGCCCTCCTCTTCGCGATGGGCGGCGCCCCCGACCTGGCGCTCACCCAGGTGCTCGTCGAGACCGTCACGGTCATCGTGTTCATCCTCGTGGTGCGCAAGCTGCCGCGTTACTTCACCAACCGCCCGCTGAACTCGACGCGGTGGTGGCGCGTGCTGATCGCGCTCGCGGTCGGCATCACCGTGACCCTCATCTCGCTGGTCGCGGTCGGCGCCCGCGTCGCGGAGCCCGTCTCGAAGGCCTGGTACGAGGGCGCCTACGAGTTCGGCTACGGCAAGAACATCGTCAACGTCGCGCTCGTCGACACCCGAGCCTGGGACACCTTCGGCGAGATCTCCGTGCTCGTCATCGCGGCCACCGGCGTCGCGTCGCTGATCTTCCTGCGCTCCCGTGTCGTCGGCCTCACCTCCACCGCCCAGGCCTTCGAATCCCGTGAGGACGCCCCGGAGGCCGACAGCGCGCCCGGCGTGTGGCTGCGCGCCGGCCAGACCCTGTCGCCCAACGTGCGATCGCTGGTCTTCGAGGTCATCACCCGCATGCTGTTCGGCATCATGATCGTGGTCTCGCTCTATCTCCTGCTCGCCGGCCACAACTGGCCCGGCGGCGGTTTCGCGGGCGGCCTCGTCGCCGGCATGGCGCTTTTCATCCGCTACCTCGCCGCCGGCCGCCACGAACTCGACGAGGCCGCGCCGTTCGACGCCGGCCGCCTCCTCGGCGGCGGCCTTCTGCTCGCGCTCGGCGCCGCGATCGCACCGCTGTTCTTCGGCGGCACCGTGCTGCAGAGCTACGACATCACCCTGGCCATCCCGCTGCTGGGCGAGCTGCACCTGGTCAGCTCCACCCTCTTCGACATCGGCGTCTACCTCGTGGTGGTCGGCATGCTGCTCGACGTGGCGCGCAGCCTCGGCTCCGGCATCGACCAGCACGCAAGCGAGGAGATCGCCCCGGTGCCCATCCCGGATTCCACCAAGGCCATCCCGGGGTACGGGGGCAGCCGATGACCGCCAACCTCGTCCTCGCCATCACCGCCGGCATCCTCGTCGCCGCGGGCGTGTATCTGCTCCTCGAGCGGTCGCTGACCCGCATCCTGCTGGGCATCATGGTGGCCAGCAACGGCGTCAACCTGATGTTCCTCGTGGCCGCGGGCCGCCCGGGCCTGCCGCCCATCGTCGGCTTCGGCGACGGCGCCGACGACGTGTCGGACCCGCTACCCCAGGCGATGGTGCTCACCGCCATCGTCATCACCATGGCCGTGGCCGCATTCGTGCTCACCATGGCCTACCGCAGCTTCCAGTTGCATGGCCACGACGAGGTCGCCGACGACGTCGAGGACGCGCGCATCCGCGAACTCGCCCAGAAGGACGTCGTCTCCGAATCCTACGAGGACACCACGTTCTCCGACACGGGAGCGGATGTGGTCAGCGAATGATGCTCTACAACCTCATCCCGCTACCGGTGCTGCTGGCCATCGGCGGCGCCGCCATCGCGCTGGCCCTCCCCCGGCGCCCCGGATTGCAGCGCGTCGTCTCGGTCGCCAGCCTCAGCGCCATCGTCGCCGTCGCCGCCGTGTTCATGTGGTTCACCCACAAGAACGGCCCCATGGCCATCTGGATCGCGGGGTGGGACGCCCCGCTCGGCATCTCGCTCGTGGTCGACAGGCTGAGCGCCCTCATGCTGTTCGTGGCCTCCGTCATCGCGCTGGGCGTCCTCCTGTTCGCCACCGGCCAGGACAAGGACGAGGTCAGGCGCGAGACCCCGGTGTCGATCTTCCACCCCACCTTCCTGCTGCTGATGGCGGGCGTGTCCAACGCGTTCCTGGCGGGCGACCTGTTCAACCTGTTCGTCGGCTTCGAGATGCTGCTGTTCGCCTCCTACGTGCTGCTGACGCTCGGCGGCACGTCGGATCGGATCCGCGCGGGCACCACGTACGTCGTGGTGTCGCTGCTCAGCTCGTCGCTGTTCCTGATCTCGATCGCGGCCATCTATGCGGCCACGGGCACGGTCAACATGGCCCACCTCGCCGTGCGGCTGCGTGACCTCACCGAACCCGTCCAGCTCCTCCTCGAGGTGCTGCTCATCGTGACGTTCGCCATCAAGGCCGCGGTGTTCCCGCTGTCGTCGTGGCTGCCCGACTCCTACCCGACGGCGCCCGCCCCCGTCACCGCAGTGTTCGCCGGGCTGCTCACCAAGGTGGGCGTCTACGCGATCATCCGCACCGAGACCCTCCTCTTCCCCGGCGACACGATCTACAACGTGCTGCTCGTGGCGTCGCTGCTGACGATGGTGCTGGGCATCCTGGGCGCGATCGCGCAGGTCGAGATCAAGCGAATGCTCTCGTTCACGCTCATCAGCCACATCGGCTACATGATCTTCGGCATCGCGCTGGCCACCGACGCGGGCCTCGCCGCGACGATCTTCTACACGGCCCACCACATCACCATCCAGGCCACCTTGTTCCTCGTCACCGGCCTCATCGAGCGGCGCGGCGGCACGTCGTCGCTCGACGGGCTGGGCGGCCTGCTGAAGGTCGCGCCGCTGCTGGCCGCGCTGTTCTTCATCCCCGCCATGAACCTGGGCGGCATCCCGCCGCTGTCGGGCTTCATCGGCAAGATCGGCCTCCTCCAGGCCGGCGCCGAGGTCGGCACACCGCTGGCGTGGCTGGTGCTCTCGGGCGGCGTGCTCACCAGCCTGCTGACGTTGATGGCCATGGCGAAGGTCTGGAACCGCGCGTTCTGGGGCGTCACCCCCGCCGAGCAGCGCCGCAGCGACGCCATCGCGCAGGACCTCGACCCCGATGAGATCGAGGACGAGGACACCCGCCCCATGCCCCCGCTGCAGGTGGGCGCCACCATGGGCCTGGTCGCCTTCGGCCTCGCACTGACGATCTTCGCCGGCCCGCTGTACGAGTACGCACACGCCGCGGCCGCCACCCTGCGCGACGGCTCCTACGTCCTCGCGGTCCTGCCTGAGGGGTTGCGATGATGGCCCGCAGACACCGCACCCCCTGGTCGGAGCGCCTCCGCATCCGCCCCCTGTCCACCATCTCCATGGCCGTGGTGTGGGTGCTGCTGTGGGGCACCTTCTCCCCCATGTCCATCGTGGGCGGGCTGCTGGTCGGCTACCTCATCACCGTGACGTTGCCGCTGCCGCCCATCTTCTGGAAGGGCCGCGTGCGTCCCTGGGGCGTCGTGCGGCTCATCTCCCACCTGATCTACGACCTGCTGATCTCGTCGGTGCGCGTGTTCCTGCTGGCCTTCCACCGCAAGGTGGACCTCAAGGCCGGCATCATCCGCATCGACCTCATCACCGACAACGACCTGTACCAGGTGCAGGTCGCCGAGATGATCTCGCTGGTGCCCGGCACCGTCGTCGTCGAGGTCGTGCGCCACCCGCGCCGCCTGTACCTCCACGCGATCGACCTCCATGGCGACGACCCCATCGGGCGTGTGCAGAAGATGGCCGTCGACGTGGAGTCGCGCGTCGTGCGGGCCTTCGGCTCCCGCCAGGAGATCGAGGATTTCAACGCGGCGCTCGAAGGCCACCCGGCGCCAGAGGCCACCGACTTGGAGGTCGAGGCATGATCACGCTCACCAACCTCATCCTCGCCGGCGCGGCCGTGCTGCTGGCCGTCTCCGCGTACATCGGCATCAACCGCATCGCCGTGGGCCCCTCCCAGCTCGACCGCTCCGTCGCGGCGGACCTCATCGTCGCCGTGGTCGTGGCCTCGCTCGGCCTGTGGGTGGTCTGGACGGATCGATCCACCGAACTGATGGTGCTGGTGCTGCTCTCGCTGCTGGGCTTCACCAGCGCCGTGTCCGTGGCGCGGATGGTGGCGGACCGGATCAACCTGCGCAGCCGGTACAACAAGCGACGCAAGGAGCGGGTCACATGACCGAGATCGTCTTCGACCTGATCGGCTCGGTGTTCGTGTTCATCGGCGCCGTGCTCTGCTTCGGTGCCGCCGTGGCGCTGGTGCGCTTCCCGGACCTGCTCGGCAAGATGCACGCCATCACCAAGCCGCAGGTGCTGGGCCTGATCTTCGTGTCCATGGGCATCGCCGTGAGCCTGCGCACCTGGTGGGCCATCGGCCTGTGCCTGCTGATCATCGCGCTGCAACTGCTCACCGCACCCGTCTCCGCCAGCCTCGTCTCCCGCGCCGCGTACCGCAGCGGCCTCTCGGATGACCAGGAGCTGCTCGTCAACCACCTGGCAGAAGATCTCGAGGACGCCGGCTTCCGGCACCGCGACTAACCCCCGGGGCCGTTAGGATCAGCCCGTGGCAGATGAGGCGCGCCGCGCGGCGCCTGACCCTGAACCCACCCGCCTGCAGCGGGCCAAGAAGGCCTACGGCGTCGTGGGCGACATCCTCACGCCCGGGCGCATCGCCCTGCTCGTGGCCGCCCTGGTGTTGCTCGTGACCGGTCTGGTGGGCGGCTGGGAGGCCGCCACGGCCACCGACGACGACACCCCCGTGGTGACCGCCGGCGAACCCCAGGACGTCACGCCGTTCGAGATCACCGTCCAGCGGCTCCGCCACGGTGACGAACTGCCCGGGGTCGCGCCGCTGTCGGAGACGCACCGCTATCTGTTCCTCGTGCTGGACGTGACCAACACCACCGACGCACCGGTCGACTTCACCAAACTCGCCCGCGCCATCACCATCGATGCCGATGGCCTCCTCACCACGCCCGACGGCATCGTGCACCGCCCGCAGGTCTACCGCGGCAACGACGGGTTGCTCGCCCGCACCTACCCGCCCGGCGTGGTCACGCCGACGGTGCTGGTGTGGAGCCAGGACCGGGACGTGCCACCGCCCGACGAGGTGGGGCTCACCCTCAACGCGTTCACCTGGCGCTACTCCGCCGTCGAGGAGCGCGAGAGCTGGTTCGACGAGGAACCCACCGCCACGATGACGCTCGAGGCCAAGCCGATGGCGGACGCATGAGGTTCACCCGCGACGGCCTGCTGACCGCCGTCATCGTGGTGCTGGCGCTGTTCCTCGGCTCCCAGGTGGTCCAACTCATCCCCAGCCCGGAGGAGCAGTTCGGGCGCCCGTTCGAGCACCACGCCACCGTCGGCGAGGCGGTGGAGGTGCGTACCGGCACGCTGAGCGTCAACGGGGTGCAGACGAGCCGCGAGGTCGAGATCCATGGCCAGGTGGCGGCCACCACGGCGCTGTGGCTGGTGGTGGATTTCGAGTGGCTCGCCAAGGACCGCCCCAGCCCCTACGCGGCCTCCGAGGTCAGGCTGCTCACGCCGGACGGGCGCACGTACGGAGGGGTTGGCCCCGTGCCCGTCGCCTGCTTCCCGGGCCAGCCGCACATCACCCTGGGCTGTCAGGCGCTCATCGAGTTGCCCGCCGACGCCCTGGAGGGGGCCGTACTGCGCTTCCCGGCCGCCCTCAACAGCGAACTCGACGACGTGGTCATCGTCGACCTGGGCATCGACGCCGCCCGCGCCGCCGAACTGGCCCAGCCCGCCGAGCGCATCCAGCTCACCGGCCCCGTGGAGCAGCCATGAGTTGGTTCAAGCGCAACATCGGCTGGCTGCTGGCGCTCATCCCCGCGCTGCTGCTGGCGCTGGCCGCCTCCTCGTTCCGGTACACGCAGATCTACCTCCCCTTGGACTGGACCCAGCCCATCAACGCCGGGTCCGCCGTCGGCACCCTCGAGCAGACCTACCGGGGCTACGACGACCAGCGACGCCAGCGCACCGTCACCGTCGAGGTGCTGGGGGTGGCGCCGGTGGAGAGTTTCGGCGGGCACGCGGCGGTCGTCGGCGCCACGATGTGGCAGCTCGACCTGTTGCTCTCGGCGGATCCCGACCAGCACCTCATGCACTGCGAGATCGAACTGGTCGACGCCGAGGGCACGCGCTATGGCTTTGAGGGCGGGCGCCGCGCGGCGGATCCCGACGACCCGTTCTACAGCTCGGTGGTGCTGACCCCGATGTGCGTCCCCGAGGATGCCCCGGGGCCGAGCCTGAACCCGATCACGGGCGAGCCCGTGGAGTCGCCCGAGGTGCGCCCCGACAGTTGGGAGCTGGCCACGGCGATGGTGCTGCCGGATGGGTATGAGCCCCAGCAGGTGCGCATCGGCTGGGACAAGCCGTCGTTCCTCGTCCTCGACGTCCCCTGAGCCCGGCGCTCCCTGAGCCTGACGCGTACGAGGAACGAGGACCGCGTCAGGTCGAAGGGCCCGCGGCGCGTCCCTGACGGTCGGATCGAGCCGGGGCCGAGGAACGACGGGCGCGAGCCTGGTGCTTCCGCTGGCTCGGCGACGTTGCTGCCGCGACGATTTCGCTCAAGAGATAGCTCGCGCCCGTCGTTCCCCGGCCCCGGCTCAAAACCTTTCGGCCTGCTTGGGTTGGGTCCGCTGCTGTGGCCGGTCGCTGGCCCGGTTGGTCCATCCGGTCGACAACGCGGTCCGCAACATCCGCGTCCTGGCGCGCCGGGCGATCACGTCGACGGAGGACAACGTCGCCGCGTCGGATCAGCTCGTCGCGTTGGTCATGGGCGTCAGCCAGTC
>DURG01000241.1 GCA_012837465.1 Propionibacterium sp.
GTCTTCCTGGTCGCCTTCGCCCTCGCCGCTGGTTGAGCCGGTCGCCTCCGCCGCTGGTTGAGCCGGTCGCCTCCGCCGCTGGTTGAGCCGGTCGCCTCCGCCGCTGGTTGAGCCGGTCGCGTCCGAGCTTGCGAGGACCGTGACCGTGTCGAAACCCGGTGAGCGTCGCAGCGACCCAACTCCGGGTCCCGAGTGCCCTGCGAGTGCCGGGCGTAACCCCCAACCGCGCTGCCTCGCGGGGTGTATCGAGGGACACCCTCCTCAACCGCCCCTCGACGCAACCCCGCGCAACGGCACGCACCCGACCTCCGTCAGCGACCCCGCGATGTCCGCCGCGTCGTAACGCATCAGGCTCACGCGATCCACCGGGACCACCACCTCAGGCGACTCCCAACACTCACCCAACACAGCTACCTCAGCCAGCGGCACGGCGACCCCGTAATGCCCAATCGTCACGTGCGGCACATACGGCCGCTCCCGCCCCTCACCCAATGCCTCCGCCAGGGCCTCCAACTCGGGTGCCCGCGCCGCGACATAGGGCGACATCTGGAAGCTCGCCCACCCACCGATCCGTACCTCGAACGGCGCCAACCGCAATGCCTCGACGGCGGCGCGGGCCTCCTCGACCCGCTCGGCCGTGTACACCTCATCCATCGGCGCCGGCCCGTCTGCGGGCATCGGACCGCCATAGCCGACGGTGACGTGCGGCTGGCGCTCATACCTCGGCAGCAGCACCGCGGCCAACCGGCGCCGCGCGGAGGCGATCATGGCGCGCACCTCGGGCACGTCCACGTCCACCGCCCACACCAGCACGTGCTGGGCGCCGCCGCGCCACTCGGTGAAGTCGCGGTCCTCGCAGGCGACCGTCACAGCCCAACCCCCGTCGGCCATGTCAGGAGCCGCACGGCCAGATGATGCCGGTGAGCGCTGGGCAGTGTTGGGCCAAATCGTCGTCCATGGGCCTAGCCTGCCAAACCGGGAGGCCACCCGAGGGGATGGGCGCGGGACGATCCTCACCCTGCACGTGCGGGCGGCGCGCCGGGTTGCGCCTCGCACTCGCGCAGCCCCCTCGGCGGGATGAACCGCGGCTGGCCGTCGTCCATCACCACCTGCCACTGATCTGGCGCGGCGTCGTCCCAGAAGCGCTTCGGCTCCACCATCGCGTGGTGCGTGGGGCACAGGAGTACGCAGGTGGCCACGGAGGTGTGGCGCTGGTTCCGCCACGGCTCAGCGTGGTGCGCCTGGCAGGCCTCGTCTGGCGCATCGCACCCGGGGAACCGGCAGCCGCCGTCCCGGACGGAGAGCGCCAAGCGGATCTCCGGCGTCACGGTGCGATGGCTGTCACCCACGTCGATCGGCACGGAGTTTCCGTCCAGGACGACGGGGGTGATCTCGGCGTCGCAGCACAGCCGCCGCAGGGTGCCGGGATCGATCTGCTCCCCGTTGGCCAGGAGCCCGGCCTGCTCGGCTCGGTCGTGGAGATCCTGTTCGTTCATGAGCACGACGATGCGCGGCTTGTCACCGATGAGGCCGGGCAGGGGAGCGGCGGCACCGTGGTTGTCGATCAGCGCGACCAGTGCGTCCGCGTTGCGCTGCTCCCACGTCCGGTGGTCCTGCTCGTTCCTGGCCTTGAGCTTGGACTGCTCCGAGGCGGCGTAGCCGGCGATCAGCTTGCGCAGCTTCTCGCCCTCCAACACCGGCAGCGAGCCGTCGATCAGCCAGGACCCGTCCCCGTCTCGCACCATGGAGAGCCGGCGCCGTTGGACGGCGCGCTTGCGCTGCTGTTCCAGCGCACGGAGCTCCGCCTCGCGGCTGGGTAGTTGTTCCGGGGCCACCTCGGTGGTGATCGCCCTGGCCTGCATCCCCAGCTCGCGAGGCGTCATGGTGGCGGCCTTGCCCACCAGCGAATCGGTGGCCTTCGCCAACTGGGCCGCGGTGAACTCCGCGGGAAGCTCCTTGAGGGTCTTGCGGATGCCGCGCATCTGCTGCGGCGTCACGGTGCCGTCGAGCGCCGCGCTCCTGAGTTGAGGGGCGCCCGCCAGGTCTCGGCCGGAGTGGAGCAGACCGGCGGCCTCCTTGGGATCCGCCTTGCCCTTCCGGGTGAGCCAATCCGTGGTGGAGGTGCCCATCACGATCTTGGCCGAACCCAGCTCGTCCGCCTCGGCCAGCCACACGCTGGTCAGCGCCGAGACGCGCCCGGAGATCTCCCTCAGCCGGGCGATGAGCTCCAGCCGCTCCCGGTGCGACGACGGCATGGGCAACCCGGGAACGAGCTCGTCCAGCACCGTGGCAAGCGTGGCCACTGCCTCGCTCGCGGTGCTGAAACCCTGGGTTGCTTCCATGTCCCCAACGCTATGCGAGGCCTCTGACATTTTCATCAGCATGATCGAATCTGTAGAGAAGATCTGATCCCCGAGATTTCCTACTGAAGCTAATCCGGGAGCGGGTCCCGAGTGCCGCGCGGTGAACCACGGTGACCTCTGTGTTGCTGCTCCGCGCGGTGTATCGAGGGACGCTTACGCCCAAAGAAGTCCTGAGAAGTGCTCAGGGTATCCGGGTGCAGAGGGGGTGAAACGGCGGGTGAAGTGCGGGTGAAAACGCGGGTGAATTTTCACGAAGGTTTATGACATCCTCTCGTGCTCAGGGCGCACTCCTACGTGACGTCGTATCCAGTCAGCGCGATTTCGAGGGGGTGAGAGCGGGTGAGAGGGGGTGAGAAACGGCGTTGCAGGGGTGAAAAGTGCCTTGTTGCGGCCAGGTCGCGATTCCCCGAGAGTGAGGCCAGAGGTTCGGATCCATGAGGGATCACAAGCCGAGGGGCGGTCGCCCCACAGTATGA
>DURG01000242.1 GCA_012837465.1 Propionibacterium sp.
GCGAACAGGGTGCCGGTGCGCATGACCGGCCCGGCCCACACGGCCTCGCGCTTGATCTCCGGGTCCCGGTCGAACGCGCTGGGCAGCATCGGGTTCTGCTGGGGGAGGCCGAGGTCCACCAGGTAGCTGAGGGCGTCCGCGCCGATCCCGAGCCGCAGCGAAATCGGCCCCTTGCGCACGGTGCCCTGCACCACCCCGGCGTGCCGGGCCCCCTTCAACGACTCCGGACCCGCCCAGAGCACCGAGGACAGCCCGCCCTCGCGCGCGAGCGAGCCGACGGCGTCGCCGAGGGCGCACCCGGCGAGCAGGCGGAGGGCCCGGTAGAGGCTGGACTTGCCCGCCCCATTGGGCCCGGTC
This sequence comes from Propionibacterium sp., assembly GCA_012837465.1. GTDB lineage: Bacteria > Actinomycetota > Actinomycetes > Propionibacteriales > Propionibacteriaceae > Arachnia. Next base: position 358 of record DURG01000242.1, read on the forward strand.
ACGACGGTGACGCGCCCGAGCCGCACCACGACGTCGCGCAGCGACCTGTATCCGGCGACGGCGAGGGTCCTGTACATGTCCGCGAGCCTAACGGCCCCCACCGACACCCGGCCCGAGCCCGCCGGTCCCCGAGCCAGATGCCGGTCCCTGAGCCTGCTGCCTGCGAGGCGCCGTGCTGAGCCGCTCGTGAGGAACGAACGAGCGTGTCGAAGTAAACGAGCAGCGCAGCAGATCGAAGGGCCCCCGCAGCTTGTTCAGGGCCTTGGCCGCTTGGCTACCGCACGCCCAGCCATCTGTGTGTAGCCAAGCGTGCCCGCTTCGGTTCGAGCACAGCAGCGGACTTGACCCCATGGTGCCGACAGGGTTTACGTCGGGGCCGGGAAGTGCCGGGCCGCGAGCTATCTTTTGAGCCGAATGCAGCACCCCGCAACGTCGCCAACGGCGGGTTAGCAGCAGGCTCGCGGCCCGGCACTTCCTGGACACGGCGGAACCGGCCTCGAGCACAGGGACAGGCCCGGCGCAACCCGGCTCGCGGCCCGGCACTTCCGCACAGCGGGCGACCCCAGGCCTCAGGGGACCGACGTGATGCGCTCGGACGACTGCTCGGCGCGGCTGAGGTTGGACGTGAGGTGACGTTGCAGCGGGTGGTTCACCGCGGCCATGTCGAAGCTCGTCTTCAACGCATCACCCAGGAGCGCGTAGCTGCGGGAGGTGGCGTCGACCTGCTTCGCCGTCGACGTGTTGAGGATCCGCCCCTCGAGGAATAGCCGGATCTCGTCCTTGGCGACCTCGAGGCGACCCTCACAGAGCTCGACCTGGCCCGTCGGGAGGGCCAGCACGAACTCCACCGTGTCCGGCGCGGGCACCCGCAGGTAGCCGGTCTCGACGTGCATCAGCGCGTTCTCGGCGTTCCAGGTGCGCTGGCGGTACTCGAGGAACGGCTTGCCGATGTTGGTGAAGCTGATCTCCTCGATGTAGTCGAAGTTCTTGATCGTGGGGTATTCCCCCTCTCCGGCACCCTCCCAGGTGCCGACGAGCGGGGCCAGGGGCTCTAATGCGGGGTGGAGGTCCATGCATCGAGCTTAGCCCCGGCTGGCACACTGGGAGGCATGATCGACGACCTCCAACTCCTCGACGGCTTCCGTCTCCCCGCTCTCGGCTTCGGCCTGTACAAGGTGCCCCTCGAGCAGACCGAGGAGGTCGTGGTCGCTGGCGTCGCGGCCGGCTACCGACTCGTCGACGGCGCGGAGTTCTATGCCAATGAAAGCCAGGTCGGCAGGGCGCTGCACCGCATCGACATCGACCGCTCCCTGCTCACCATCACCAGCAAGTTCTGGGGCGAGGAGAGTCAGGACCGCGACGCCGTCCTCGCCTCCTTCGACGCGACGGAGAAGGCGCTGGGCACCGCCGTCGACATCTACATGATCCACTGGCCGCGCCCCAACCGGAACCAGTACGTCGACGTGTGGCGCACCCTCATCGAACTGCGCGACGCCGGCCGCGTCCGCTCGATCGGCGTGTCAAACTTCACCAAGGAGCACGTTGGCCGCCTCATCGACGAGACGGGGGAGGCCCCGGTGCTCAACCAGGTGGAGTTGCACCCCTACCTGCAGCAGAGGGAACTGCGCGAGTTCCATGCCCAGCACGGCATCATCACCCAGGCGTGGAGCCCGCTGGGCCGCGGCAACGTGCTCGAGGACCCGTTGGTGCAGGAGATCGCGGCCGCTCACGATGTGACGCCGGCGCAGGCGATCATCCGCTGGCACCTCCAGTTGGGCAATTCGGTGATCCCGAAGTCGGTCAACCCCGAACGGCTCGCCAGCAACCGCGACGTGTTCGGCTTCGAGCTGACCGACGAGGACATGGCGCGCTTCGAGACCCTTGAGCAGGGTAAGCACTACGGCACCACGCCCGACGAGCGCCAGTAGCTACTCCGCGGCTTCGAGCCAGGCCTCCTCGAGGTCGTCCCTGCGCGCCTCGGCGCCTTGGAGTTCCTCGGTGAGCTTCGCGAGCTGTTCGTAATCGCTGGCGGCATCCGTCATGGCGGCGTGCAGCTTCTCGATCTCCTTTTCCGCCCTGACCAGCTGTCCCTCGATGCGAGCGAGGTCCTTCTTCCGCTGCCGCTGGGCGGCGGCGTCGGACTTCGCCGGTGACGCAGCCGGGGCGGGGGCGGAAGCTGCCTCCTCGGAGGCCCGGGCCCGACGGCGGCGTTGCAGGTACTCATCGACACCGCCGGGCAGCAGCACGCACGAGCCGTCGCCCAGCAGGGCGTAGGTGACGTCGGTGACGCGTTCGAGGAAGTAGCGGTCGTGGCTGACGACGATCAGCGTGCCCGGCCAGGTGTCGAGGTAGTCCTCGATGACGGTGAGCGTGTCGATGTCGAGGTCGTTGGTGGGCTCGTCGAGCAGCATGACGTTCGGCTCGGTCAGCAGCAGGCGCAGGAACTGGAGGCGGCGACGCTCACCGCCGGAGAGGTCACCGATGCGGGCGACGAGCTTGTCCCCGGTGAACCCGAACTCCTCGAGGAGTGACGAGGCCGACGCGTCGCGGCCGGTGGCCAGCTTGGTTTCCTCGCGCAGCCTCTTGACCGACGGGAGGACCCGGTCCTCCTCGTCGAGTTCGGCCACGGCCTGCGACAGGTAGGCCAGGCGCAGCGTCTTGCCGCGCTTGATCTTGCCGGAATCCGGCTCGCGTTCGTCGGCGAGCAGGTCGAGGAGCGTGGACTTGCCGGCGCCGTTGACGCCGACCAGCCCGATCCGGTCTCCGGGACCGATCGACCAGGTGAGCTTGTCGAGCAGCACCCTGTCGGGCACCGCGTAGTCGACATTGATGAGGTCGAACACGTCCTTGCCGAGGCGCGTGACGGCGAACTGCTCGAGGGCTAGCTTGTCGCGGGGCGGTGGTTCGTCGGCGATCAGCACGTTGGCGGCCTCGATGCGGAACTTCGGCTTCGACGTGCGGGCCGGCGCGCCTCGGCGCAGCCAGGCCAGTTCCTTGCGGGCCAGGTTCTTGCGGCGCGCCTCGTTGGCGGCGGCCTGGCGTTGGCGCTCGACGCGGGCGAGCACGTAGGCGGCGTATCCGCCGTCGTAGGCGTCGACCACGCCGTCGTGGACCTCCCAGATGCGGGTGCAGACGGCGTCGAGGAACCAGCGGTCGTGGCTGACCACGAGCATCGCGAGGCCGGCCCGTGTGCGGGCGCGGAGGTGCTCGGCCAGGAAGGCGATGGCCTCCACGTCGAGGTGGTTGGTGGGCTCGTCGAGGACGATGAGGTCGTGCGGGCCGAGCAGCACGGCCACCAGTTCGACGCGGCGCCGCTCGCCACCGGAGAGGCCGGCGAGCTCGCGCTCCAGGTCGATGTCACCGAGCAGCGCCTCGACGACGGCCCGCTTCTCGGCATCCGCGGCCCACACGTGGTCTGGTTGCCCGTCGACGATGTGGTCGCGCACCGTCTCGCCGGCGCGGTCGTCGCTGGCCTGGCGCAGCACACCGATCGACGAGTTGGTGGCGCGGATGGCGCGGCCGGAATCCGGCTCCAGGGCGCCGGTCATGATGCGCAGCAGCGTGGTCTTGCCGTCACCGTTGCGCCCGACGACGCCGATGACCTCACGCGCCGAGATGCCGCACGAGACGTCGTCGAGCAGGATGCGGGTCCCGAATCCGTGCGTGACGGATTCGAGGTTGACAAGGTTCGCCACGGATCAGCGGCCGCGCATGGCGGCGCGAGCGCCCTTCATGGAGATGGGGCCCTTCGGAATGGGGGCCTTGGGGCGCATCGCATCGAGAGCGCGGAGGCGCTGGCGCACCTCGCCGATCTTGGCGGGGGTGAGCACCTTCGGCATCTTCTTGATGTGGCCGGCCAGTTCGTCGAGTGGCACCTGGCCGGCGCCCTTGCCCATCTGGATGGTCTTGACCTCGACGCCGTAGGCGACCTGCTCGTGCTTGCGCTTCTCGCTGGTCAGCAGCGGCTTGAGGCGCCCGGCCTCGCCCTCACCGATCAGGATGAGGCCGCCGGGGCCGAGCGTGCGGTGCACGACGTCCATGTGCTTGGTCACGGCGATGACCGGATCCGAGACCCACTTCTTCGGCAGCATCTGCAGCGCCACCTCGCCGGAGCCGGCCTGGCCCTCGTAGCGGGTGTAGACGGCCTTGCGGGCGCGCCACGCGAAGACCGACATCGCGCCCAGCAGGCCTGCCGACAGCCCGACGAGGCCCCAGATGAGCGGGGCGTCGAGCAGGAAGCCGATGACCAGCAGGATGGCGAACGGGACGAGGAAACCGCCGAGCATCAACCAGGGCAGCGCCTTGTCGTGCTCCTTGGTCATCTTGTAGGTCTCGACCATTTGACGCCAACGACCCCAGTCCGCGGGGTTGGTGGAGTTGCGCTTGCGCAGCTTCTCGGCGCGCATTTCGGCCTTCTGCTTGGCCTCGAAAGCCTTTGCGCGTTCGCTTTTCGCCATGACAGCCTCTCCAGTCAGTTCTTCGTGCGGGCATCCATCGCCGTGCGGTAGAGCCGTCCGGCTCGGTACGACGAGCGTACGAGCGGCCCGGACAACACGCCAGAATATCCGATCTCGCGGGCTTCCCTGTCCAGCTCCTCGAACTCTTCCGGCGTCACCCACCTGTCGATGGGGTGCAGGGTGGCGTTGGGGCGCAGGTACTGCGTGATCGTGATCAGTTCGGCACCCGCGTCGTACAGGTCCTGGAGGGCCTCGGAGATCTCCTCGCGGGTCTCGCCCATGCCCAGGATGAGGTTCGATTTCGTGACCAGCCCGCGGTCGCGCGACATGCGCAGCACCTCCAGGGAGCGGTCGTAGCGGAAGCCGGGGCGGATGCGCTTGAAGATCCGCGGCACCGTCTCGACGTTGTGCGCGAACACCTCGGGGCGCGCGTCGAACAGTTGGCCGAGGAGTTCCTCCTTGCCGGAGAAGTCCGGGGCCAGCATCTCGACGCCCACGCCCGGGTTGACCGAGTGGATCTGGCGGATGGTCTCGGCGTAGAGCCAGGCGCCCTCATCCTCGAGGTCGTCGCGGCACACGCCGGTGATGGTGGCATAGCGCAGGCCCATCTTCTTCACGGACTGGGCGACGCGCAGCGGCTCGGCCGGATCGTAGCCGTCGGGCTTGGCGGATTCGATCTGGCAGAAGTCGCATCGCCGGGTGCACTTGTCGCCGCCGATGAGGAAGGTGGACTCGCGGTCCTCCCAACACTCGTAGATGTTGGGGCAGCCGGCCTCCTGGCACACGGTGTGGAGTTCGCCGCTGTTGACGATCTCCTGCAGGTCCCGGTAGTTGGGCCCCATCTTCGCGGTGGTCTTGATCCACCCGGGCTTGCGTTCGATCGGGGTCTCTGCGTTCTTCGCCTCGACTCTCAGGAGTCGGCGTCCGTCAGGCTGCACTGCTGTCACAGTGAACAGCCTAGTACGCCCGCCAGGGGGCGTCGCTAGAGTGTCGCCGTGCTGCGCTCCGACGACGCCCGCTGCGGCGTGTGGTTCCTGGTCGTGGCCGGGGTCGCCTGGGGCACCTCCGGCACGCTCGGCACGCTCCTGAACGCGACGGCGGGTGTGGGCTTCCTCACCATCGCCGGCTACCGGATCTTCGTCGGCGGCCTGATCCTGTTCGCTGTTGGCCTGATCACCCGCACGCTCAGGTTCCCCAGAGAACGCTCAGGTTGGATGCGCGTCGTGGCCATGGCTGCCTGCTCGATCGCCTACCAACTGGGCTTCTTCAGCTCCGTCGGCGTCCTGGGCGTGTCCATCGCAACGCTGATCACCGTGGGCTCGGCACCGGTCATGGTGCTGGCCGTTGACCTCCTCGCGGGCCGTCAGCGCATCAGCGTGCCGTTGGTGACCGCGCTGCTGTGCACCGCCGTCGGCCTCGCACTGTTCATGGGCGGGCCGCCGTCGGGGGTGGCGCTCGACGATGCGCTGCTGGGCACCGGGCTGGCACTGCTGGCCGGTGCCGCCTTCGCGGCGATCAGCCTGCTGGGAGCGCGGCCGGTGGCCGACTACGACGACGCCACGGGCACCAGCGTCGCCTTCCTGGTGGGTGGGGCGGTCCTGTTCGCGGCCGCCGCCACGGTGGGGCAGCAGGTGCTGTTCACGCCCACCGCGCCGTCGTTGGCGTACGTGCTGGGCCTGGGGCTCATCCCGTCGGCGATCGCCTACCTGGCGTACCTCAGGGGCCTGCGCTCGCAGACGTCCACCACC
>DURG01000019.1 GCA_012837465.1 Propionibacterium sp.
GGCGGGTGAGCGCCGTCGACGGCGACTCCGACGAGCACGAGCGACGATTCGCCCGCGAGTTCGCCGACTTCGTCCTCACGAACCCCGACATGCTGCACTACTCCGTGCTGCCGCACCACCAACGGTGGGCCCGGTTCCTCGGCTCCCTGCGCTACATCGTGGTTGACGAGGCGCACCGCTACCAGGGCATCTTCGGCGCGCACGTCGCGCAGGTCATCCGCAGGCTGCGACGGTTGGCTGCGCAGTACGGGGCCCAGCCCACAGTCGCCCTCTCCTCGGCCACGGCGCCCAATGCGGGGGAGTTCGCCGAGACCCTGATCGGGGCCGGGCCGGTGCGGGTGGTCGAGGAGGACGCGTCGCCGTCGGGCCGACGCACCGTGGCGCTGTGGCGGCCGGCGAAGTCGCTGCGCGACGACACCTCCCGCCTCCTCGCGGGGCTCACCGACGAGGGGCGCCAGGTGATCGCCTTCGTCCCTTCGCGGCAGGGCGCCGAACTGGTCTCGCTCGGCGCGCAGGAGGTGGCGCGCGAGCCGCTGAGGATCGCCTCCTACCGCGGCGGATACCTCGCCTATGACAGGCGTGAACTCGAGGCCGCCCTCCACTCCGGCGAACTGCGGGGCCTGGCCAGCACCAACGCCCTCGAACTGGGCGTGGACGTGGCCGGCATGGATGCCGTCCTCGTCTCCGGTTATCCCGGCAAGCTCGCGTCCTTCTGGCAGCAGGCCGGCCGCGCCGGGCGCCGCGGGCAGGACGCCCTCGTCGTGCTGCTCGCCCGCGAGAACCCGCTCGACGCCTACCTCCTCGAGCACCCCGAACTGATCTTCGACGCCCCCGTCGAACGGGCCGTGCTCCACCCGGACAACCCGAGGGTCCTGGGCCCCCACCTCGCGGCGGCCGCCCAGGAACTGCCGCTCTCGGCCGACGATGAACGGTGGTTCGGCCCCACCATGCCCGCACTCGCCCGGGCGTTGGCGCAGCAGGGGGTGCTGCGGGACAGGGCCGGGCGCTACTTCTGGACGCGGCCGGACCGCGCCGTCGACTTCATCGACCTGCGCGCCATCGGCGAGCGCCCCGTCGACATCATCGAACGAGACACCGGCCGCGTCGTCGGGATGATCGACATGGCCGCGGCCGACCGCACCGTCCACCCGGGGGCTGTCTACCTGCACCAGGGCGAGACCTTCCTCGTCGAGGAGTTGGACCGCGAGGAGCACCAGGCCTTCGTCACATCGGCCCGGCCCAGGTACTACACGCAGGCCCAGTCCGCCTTCGACATCGAGATCCTGCGGGAGGCGGACCGCAAGCGGCTCGGCAACACCGAGGTCTGTCGCGGCGACGTGCGGCTCGACTCGCAGGTGACCGCGTACCTGCGCCGCGACGAGGTCACCCACGAGGTGTGGGACACCACGCCGCTGGCCATGCCCCGGCACCGGATGGCCACCCAGGCCGTGTGGTGGACGGTGCCCGCGCACCTGGCCAGGCGGCTCGGCTGGGCCGAACTCCAGATGGGGGCGGCCGCCCACGCAATGGAGCACACCGCCATCGGCCTGCTGCCGGCCTTCGCGCCCTGCGACCGGTGGGACATCGGCGGCGTCAGCACGGCACTGCACCCCGACACCGGGCTGTGCACGATCTTCGTGCACGACGGCATGGCGGGCGGCTCCGGGTTCGCGTACCGCGGCTACGAGGTGGTCGAGGACTGGCTGGCCGCCACCTACGAGCGGCTCGTCCGCTGCTCCTGCCTCGAGGGGTGCCCGGCCTGCGTCGTCTCCCCGAAGTGCGGCAACGCCAACCAGGTACTCAGCAAGGCCGACGCCGCAGAACTCCTCGGCGCGCTCCTGCCCTGACGCTGTCGGCTTACCCCCAACCGGTGACCGGCGTCCCTGGGGCCCATCCACCGTTGTCCACAGGCAGTGGTGTTGTCCGTCCGATCCGTCCACAGAAGCGCTCCGCCGTGGTGATCCACCTGGGGTTTTGACGATGAATGGTGGCGAGACCAGCCGACAGGCGGCTGTCCTCGCGAAAGGAAACCACCATGTCCAACGCCATCGTCACCGCCCGGCGCACGACGCAGCTGCGCCGCCTCGCCGAGCGCGGCCTCACCACCGTCGAGTACGCCATCGGCCTGCTCGCCGCCGCCACCGTCGCCATCCTGCTGGTGCGCGTCTTCTCCGACAACGCCGTCCTGCAGGTCGTGCAGGAGTGGGTCATCGGCATCTTCGGCAAGGTCATCGACGGCAAGTTCAACGTCTCCGACCTGTTCAACTGGTGAAGCGAGCGGGGTCCCCGACGGGGGAGCGGGGCATGGTGACCGTCGAGTTGTGCGTCGGGTTCGTCGTGGCCGTCGTGCTCACCGCCATCCTCGTCGGGGCCTCCGTCCTCGGCGTCGCCCAGGCCACGGCTGCCGAGGCCA
>DURG01000243.1 GCA_012837465.1 Propionibacterium sp.
CCGGCCCACCGCGTCGTCGGCGACCGCACCCATGGGGGCGCGGCAGGGGCCCACATCGAACCCGCGCTGGGCGAGGGTGGCCTTGACCATCATGCAGCCCTGGGTCGCGAACACGCCCTGGAAGGCCGGCAGCGCGGCCTGGTTGGCGGCGATGGCCTCGCCTACGCGGCCGGCGAGGAAGTGGTCGATGATCTCGCGCGCAGCGCCCGCGGTGAAGTGCGTCGACGTGCCGACCACGCCCACGCCGCCGATGGACAGCAGGGGCAGCAGGTAGGCGTCGTCGCCCGCGTAGTAGGCCAGGTTCGTCTTCGACAAGACGGTGGAGCTGGACACGATGTTGGCCTTGGCGTCCTTCACCGCACGGATGCGCGGGTGTGCGTCGAGGCGGATGAGCATGTCCTCCGGGATGGGGATGCCGGCGCGGTGGGGGATGTCGTAGAGCATCACCGGCAGTTCGGTGGCGTCGGCGACCGTCACGAAGTGGTCCTCCAACGCGTCCGCCGGCGGGCGGGAGTAGTACGGGGTGACGACGAGCAGGCCGTCCGCGCCGACGGCGGCCGCCTGCTGGGCCAACTCCACGGAGTGGGCGGTGTTGAACGTGCCGACGCCGGCCACGATGCTGGCGCGGTCACCGACGGCGGTGATCACCGCGTCGAGGATCTGGCGCTTCTCGACATCCGTGGTGGTGGGGGCCTCGCCCGTGGTGCCGTTGATGATCAGACCGTCGTTGCCCAGGTCGTCGACCAGGTGTGCCGCGAGCCGTGCACACTGCGCGTAGTCCACCTCGCGACCATCGGGAGTCATCGGGGTCACCATCGCGGTGAGGACCCGGCCGAACACGGGCATCATGTCGTCATCAGGACTCATGCGCCACATCTTAGGTCAATGGGTGCCGTGGCTTAGTAGGCTGGGGGTGTGAGCACTCCTGTCGAGACCCCGAACCCTGCCAGCTGGACCTTCGCCGAGGACTACGTCGCCCCCTCGGAGACGGTCGCGGAGGCCCGCGACGAGGCCACCGTGTCCGGCTTGACACCCGTCACCACCGGTGAAGTTGCCGCGTTGAAGATGCTGGCCCGCGCCATCAAGGCCCGCGCGGTCGTCGAGATCGGCACCCTGATGGGCGCGACGGGCCTGAGCTTCCTGGAGGGGATGGAGCCTGATGGCATCCTCACCTCGATCGACGTCGAGGCCGACAACCAACTCCCCGCCCGTGAGTTCTTCACGAAGGCCGGGTTCCCGACGTCGCGCTTCCGCCTCATTGCCGGCTCGCCCATCGAGGTCATGCCGAAGCTGCGCGACGGCGCCTACGACATCGTCTACGTGGCCGGCGACAAGCTGGAGTACGTCGAGTACGTGGCCGGTGCGCTGCGCCTGCTGCGCCACGGCGGCCTCCTCGTGGTGAACGACGCACTGTGGCACAACAAGGTCGCCGACGAATCGGATGAATCCGATGAGGCGATCATCATCCGCGAGGCACTCGATGCAATCACGCAGTCCGAGTCCTACACCCAGGCGTTGCTGCCCGTCGGCAACGGCCTCCTGGTCGCCGTCAAGGACTAGGGAAACTCAGCGGTTCCCCGGGCCCCGGGGAACTTTCTGAGAGCGCGGAGCGTTATACATACAGAGTCCACAGCTTGTTCACAGGATGTGCTGGCAAGGTCTACGGGTATGGAGAGGCGCACGATGTTCCGAGGAAGCAAGGCGGCCAAGCCCGCTGCGCAGACTTGGGTCGCGCCCACCTGGCAGGAACTGGTCCGCGACCACTCCGCACAGGTGTACCGCCTCGCCTACCGCCTCACCGGCAACCAGCACGACGCGGAAGATTTAACCCAAGACGTGTTCGTGCGCGTGTTCAAGTCGATCCACAGCTTCCAGCCCGGGACTCTCGAAGGCTGGTTGCACCGCATCACGACGAACCTCTTCCTCGATCAGACCCGCCGCAGGCAGCGCATCCGGATGGACGCACTGTCGGTGGCCCCAGATCATGTCTGGGGCGCCTCCACCGGGCCCGAGGAACTCCACAACGACGCCGCGCTCGACGCG
>DURG01000244.1 GCA_012837465.1 Propionibacterium sp.
CCCGCCGATGAAGGCGGGCGCGGTGCGCACGGGCCAGATGGTGAGCACGAGCACGGTCAGCAGGCTGCCGGCCACGATCCAGATCGCGGTGGAGCGGTTGGTCAGCGCGACGACGACCAGGCCCACGGAGACGACGGCGGACCAGCCGTACATGAGGAGCACCGCGCCCCAGTGGGAGTGGCCGCGGGCCAACAGGCGGTGGTGGAGGTGCTGCTTGTCGGCCTGGAACGGGTGCTGGCCGTTGAGGGTGCGGCGCACCCAGGCCAGCATGAGGTCGAGCAGCGGCAGCGCGAGCGCCGCCACCGGCAGGAGGATGGGCAGCAGCGCCGGCAGGGAGTCGCTGCTGGCGGGCAGCGCGCCGGAGTCGAGTTGGCCGGTGAAGGAGATGGCGCTCATCGCCATCAGGAAGCCCAGCAGCATGGCCCCGGAATCGCCCATGAACATCTTCGCCGGGTGCCAGTTGTGGAACAGGAAGCCCACCGCGATGCCGCAGGTGGCCACGGTGATGAGGCTCGCCGTCGTGGCGCGTTCGAGGCCCAGTTCGCGCGCCAGCACATACGCGTAGCTGAAGAAGGCGCCCGAACCGATGGCCACGATGCCGCCCGCCAACCCGTCGAGGCCATCGACGAAGTTGACTGCGTTGACGCAGATGGCGATGACGATGACGGTCACCAGGATGCTGGTGGTGTCGTCGAGGGAGATGATGCGGTCCGGCAGCGGGATCCAGAAGATCCGAACGCCGTTCATGACGGCGACGCCGGCGGCGAGCACCTGGCCGCCCAGCTTCACCAGTGCCGGCATGTCGTAGAGGTCGTCGAGGATGCCCACGACGCAAATCACCAGGCCGGCCCAGAGGACGGCCCACGCATCGTGCTCGACGGAGGTGTAGCGGCCCAGGAACGGCATCTGCACCGCGACGAGCGGGGCGATCGCCAGCCCGGCGAACATGGCCACTCCCCCGAAGTACGGGATGGGGTGGGTGTGCACGTCACGGTTGCGGACGGCGGCGAGCGCCCCGGTGCGCACCGCGATGTTCCGGCACAACCCAGACAGGAGGTAGGTCGTGCCGGCTGCGATGAACAGCACCAGGAGGTATTCGCGCACTACGTGCCCGGTTCGTCTTCCACCTTGACCGTGGGCTCGTCGTCCTCGGCGGGTTCGGGATCTGCGGGCCGCTCGACGCGGTCGAGGATCTCTGGGGTGGGTGCCAGTTCGGGCTCGGTGTCAGGGTCGGGCATCCCGATGACATCCGGCGCCACCTCGCGCAGTTGCTCGAGGCTGAGGGCACCGACGCGCACGATGCGGCCCTCGGGGAAGGCCGCGAAGTCGACGATGGTCGACGCGACCCCCCCGGCGGCGGGACCGGCGTCGAGGTAGACGGCGACTTTGTCCCTCAGTTGTCCGACCGCGTCCTGGCAGGTGAGCGCGGGCGCCTGGCCGTGCACGTTGGCTGAGCTGACGGCGAGGGGGCCGGTGCGGCGCAGGAGTGCGCGGGCGCCGTCGTGGTCCGGCACGCGCAC
>DURG01000245.1 GCA_012837465.1 Propionibacterium sp.
CGCGCTGGATGGGGTCGACGGCGCGGTCGCCCGGCGTACCGACACGGTCACTGCCCGGGGCTCCCGCTGGGACATGGAGGTGGACTCGGCGGTGCTGCTCGTGCTCAGCATCGCCCTGGTGCCGGTCGCACCTTGGGCACTGGGCATCGGGCTGGCGCGCTATCTGTTCTGGCTGGGCGGCCTGCTTCGGCCGGCGTGGCTCAAGCCCCTGCCGTTCAGGCAATCCCGCCGGCTCATCGCGGCGTTCCAGGCAGTGGCGCTGGTGGGGGCGCTCGCTCCCTTCGTGCCCGTCTGGGGCGCCCGTGCCCTCACCGCCGTGGCCCTGCTCCTCCTGGTCTTCTCCTTCGTCCGCGACATCCATTTCCTGGAACGTGGAGATTGTGCTACTGTATTAAGCACCTAATACAGTAATACGTCAGGAGGTGGCTGTGCAGTTCGATCCGAGCAGCCCGATCTGGCTCCAGCTCGTCGACGAGTTCACCCGTCGCATCGTGATCGGCCAGTGGCCAGCGGGCGCCCGCATCGCAGGCGTTCGCGACCTCGCCACAGAGCTCAAGGTCAACCCCAACACCGTCCAACGCGCCCTCGCGGAGCTCGAACGGCTCGGGCTCTGCGCTTCAGAGCGCACTGCGGGGCGGTTCGTCACCACCGACACGGGTGTGATCGATGAGGCCCGAGCCGGCCTCGCCGTTGAGGCGGCAGACGATTTCGCCCGCCGGGCCCAAGGGCTCGGCATGAGCCTCACCTCAGCACGCAACCTTCTGGGCCGACGTTGGTCGGCCACCACCGAGGAGTGAGAAGTTCCATGACAGTTCATGCCATCGACATCAAGAACCTGACCAAGAAGTATGGGCAGCTCGCCGCGCTCAACGACCTCTCGCTTACGCTTCACGGCGGCCAGATCGTCGGCCTGCTCGGCGAGAACGGCTGCGGCAAGACGACGCTGCTCAAGGTGCTGGGCGGAGCGCTCACCCAGTACGACGGCACGGTGCGCATCCACGGCCTGCCGGTCGGCCCCGAATCCAAGGCGATCGTCAGCTTCCTGCCGGATGCCAGCTTCCTCGCCGAGCGCGACACCATCGAGGCCTGCATCGGCATCTACCGGGACTTCTTCGCCGACTTCAACGAGGCCAAGTGCCGCAGCCTCCTCGAGTTCTTCAAGCTTGAGCCGGGCCGGCGCATCACCACCCTGTCCAAGGGCATGCGGGAGAAGGTGCAGATCGCCCTGGCCATGTCCCGCGACGCCAAGGTGTTCCTGCTCGACGAGCCGATCTCCGGGGTCGACCCCGCGGCCCGCGACGTCCTGCTCGAAGCGATCGTCCGCGACCTGCCCGAGGACGCCCTCGTGCTGATCTCCACCCACCTCATCCACGATCTCGAGCCCGTGCTCGATTCGATCGCCTTCATGCGCCACGGGCAGATCCTGCTCACCGGCGAGGTCGACGACCTCCGCGCCGAGCGCAACCTGTCCATCGACCAGCTCTTCCGGGAGGTCTACCGATGATCGCCAACCTGTTCAAGCACGAGTTCCGCCGCACCCTGCCCGGGTTCGGGCTGATCGCAGCGGTGGGTGCCGCCGTCGTCGGGGGCTCCGTCCTCCTGACGGTGCTGCTCCCGGCTCCGCTCAACGCAATCTTCAGCATCCTCGGCATCGGTGGGGCGATCATCGTCCCGACGGCGGTGGTCATCTGGCTCGGCATCCACTTCTACCGCTCGTCCTACTCCAAGACCGGCTATCTCACCCGGGCCCTCCCGGTGCGTGGCAGCACGATCTACTGGGTCAAGTTCGCCGTCGCCTACGGGCTCAGCCTCCTGTCGCTCCTCGTGGGGGCAGCCCTGGCCTACCTGGCCGGCATCGGCTTCACGGTGGCCGGCGGGGGAACGGTCGCAGACCTCAACGCATACCTCGCCTCGGCCTGGGACTGGATCACCTCGGCGCCCGGCTGGGCGCTGGCGATGATCGCCATCGTGGTGCTCATGATGCCGGTGCAGTGGCTGGCTTCCTTCTACCTGGCCTCCACCGTGGGCAGCGAGGCGTGGAGCTCGAAGTTCGGGCTGGGCGGTCCCATCCTGGTGTGGTTCGCCTTCTACGTCGGCAGTCAGATGGTGGGTCTGCTGGCCGCACTCCTCCCCATCCAGGTGATGGTGGCCGACGGTGGGGTCGCCCTCGAGACCGGCTTCCGCAACATCTTCGCCATGAACACCAACGACGTCATTCCGGTTGGAGTGTTCCTCGGCATCTTCGCCCTGGCCTTCGTGGCCATCGCGTGGGGCTCTGTGTCGTTCGACCGCAAGGTCGAGTTGCGCTGATAGCCTCACCAGCCGTGGACCGCTACTCAAGAGATGTGCTCGCCCCCGGCTGGCAGAAGGCGCACCTGAAGAAGACCCGCGACGTGGCCGTCGAACTCGACCAGGTGGTCGAGTTCGACGACTTCTGTGGCGCCGTCGTCGGCTGGGAGAACGGCCTGGTCGTGTTGGAGGACCGCCACGGCAAGCGCCGCTCGGCGCCCTTCGGGCCCGGCTTCCTCCTCGAGGGCGAGCCCGTCGCGCTGCGTGCCCCGCTGAGGGGTGGCCCGGTCAAGCCGAAGTACACGGCCTCGGGCTCGCGCGTCGGTGACGAGCCAGCGAAGGCCAAGGTCGCCCTGCCCAGCCGCATCTTCGTCGAGGGTCGCCATGACGCAGAGCTCATCGAGAAGGTCTGGGGCGACGACCTGCGCCACGTCGGCGTGGTCGTCGAATACCTCGGCGGCATCGACGACCTGCCCCGCATCGTGGCCGAGTTCGGTCCCGAACCAGGCCGACGCCTGGGCGTGCTGGTGGACCACCTGGTGCCCGGCTCCAAGGAATCACGCATCGCCGAAGAGGTCTACCGCGCCGGCTTCCGCGACACCGTGCTCATCGAGGGACACGAGTTCATCGACATCTGGCAGGCCGTGCGCCCCGCCCGCATCGGCCGCAAGGCGTGGCCGACGGTGCCGCGCGACGTGGACTTCAAGCTGGGCACTCTCAAGGCGCTGAACCTGCCCCACGCTGATCAGGCCGACATCGCCCGAGGCTGGCAGGCCATCCTCAAGCGGGTCGAGAGCTGGCGCGACCTCGAGCCCCAGCTCAACACCAAGGTGGAGACGCTCATCGACTTCGTCACCCAAGACCACGTCGAGGGCTGAGCGCGCACGCCCGTCGGTTGATCCAAGCTAGGGTTGCTGCCATGGACACCGACGGGATTCTCGGCCTGCTGAAGGAAACGGCCGTGGAGATCATCACCCCACGGTTCAGGCAGCTCTCCGACCACCAGATCACCGAGAAGACCCCCGGCGACCTCGTGACGATCGCGGACCAGGAATCCGAGGCGTACCTGACGGCCAGGCTCCGGGATGCGTTCCCCGGTTCCGTGGTCGTGGGCGAGGAGGCGATCTTCGCGGATCCCACGCTGGCCAGGGGGCTCGCCAACGCTGACCACGCCTTCATCATCGACCCCATCGACGGCACCCGGAACTTCGTCCACGGCAAGGACGAGCACGGCGTCATCCTCGCCGAGACCCGCGGGGGCGTCACCACGCGCGGCTGGATCTGGCAGCCGCAGACGGACCGCGCCTACGTCGCCGAACGCGGCGCCGGCGTCGAGCTCAACGGTGCGCCCATCGTCAAGGAGCGGCACAAGCGTCTGCCGCTGGGCGCCTCCTCGCGGAAGAAGCTGCTCGGCTACGACGGCGCCGGCCGGCTGAGCCCGGTGGTGCGCAGCCACTTCGCGTGCTGCTTCGACTACCCGGCCGTCCTGCACGGCGAACTCGACTTCATGTGGTACTCCAGCCTCCACCCCTGGGACCATCTCGCAGGCTCCCTGATGGTCGTCGAGAACGGTGGCATCAGCCGCACCATGGATGGCCTCGACTACAGCATCCTCACCCGCGCCCGCGGCCTCCTCGTGGCCGGCGACACCGTGAGCTGGATGGCCGCCCAGCAGAACTGGCCCATCAACTGATGCCCCGCGCTGGCGCCAAGCCCTCCATCCGGGATGTCGCGGCCCTCGCCGGCGTCTCGTACCAGACCGTCTCCAGGGTTCTCAACGAACCCGGCCGCGTTCGGCCGGCCACCGCCGAGCGGGTGCACGAGGCCATCCGCACCCTCCGCTACCGCCCCAGCGGGGCTGCGCGTTCCCTGGCCAGGAATCGCACCAACACCGTTGGCGTCATCGCCGTGCACGGCGGCCTCTTCGGCCCCTCCCGCATGACGCTGGCGATCAACGAGGGCGCACGCGAGCGCGGCTATTCCAGCGTGGTCGTGACAGTCCGGGACGACACCCCCGACAGCCTTCGGGCAGCGCGCGAGCAACTGCTCACCATGGGCGTCGACGCCGTGGTCCTCATCGCCTGGTCCGAGCCCCTGCTTGACCTCACCCAGCGTTTCGCGCGCGACCTGCCGACCTGCGTCATCACGGAGGGGGCCGTCCCCGACGGCGTGGCCCGGGCCACCGGAAACCACCGCCTCGGCGGCGAGATCGCGACCGGGGCGCTGCTCGAGCGGGGGCGGCGACGCATCGGCCACCTTGCTGGGCCCCCGGACTGGCTCGAGGCCCGTGCCCGAGAGGACGGCTGGCGCGAGGTGGCGGGCGATGCCGCCGGCCCCGTCGCAGGTGGGGAGTGGAGCCCCGCCAGCGGGTACGCGGGGGTCGACGCACTGCTCGCCGTGGCGCCGGACCTCGACGCCATCTTCGCCGCCAACGACGGGGTGGCCATCGGTGCGCTGCGCCGGCTGTGGGAGTTGGGCAAGGCCATCCCCGGCGACGTGGCCCTCATCGGCTATGACGACATTGAGGTGGACCGGTACCTGGGCGTCCCCCTCGCCTCGATCCGCCAGCCCTTTGCCGAGGTGGGGGCGGCCGCCGTCGACCTCGTCTTCGACCTCATGGCCGGCGGTCAACCGGGGGAGCGGGCACTCGATCCGATCCTCGTGCCCCGCGAATCCCTCGGTTGAGACCACCCACCCTTGACCCGGAATCGTGGCGGCAATAGACTGATGTGACCGGTCACACAAAGGAGTTGCGATGAGACTGGCAGATTTCCCTGAGACGCTGCAGGCTGAGGTGCAGAGGACGCGGGAGGTCGTCGCACGGCTGCACGCGGAGTTGCCCCGGTGGGAACTGGTGGTGTGGACCGCGGGCAACGTGAGCCAACGGATCCGCTGCGCCGACGAGCTCGGCCAGGACCTGTTCGTCATCAAGCCCTCCGGAGTCTCGTACGACGAGCTCACGCCGGAATCGATGGTCGTGTGCACCCTCGACGGCGCCAAGATCGACGACGGCACGCCGGGCCACCTCCAGCCCTCCAGCGACACTGCCGCGCACGCCTACGTCTACGAGCACATGGACGAGGTGGGTGGCGTCGTCCACACGCACTCCACCTACGCGACTGCCTGGGCCGCCCGCGGCGAGGAGATCCCCTGCGTGCTCACGATGATGGGCGACGAGTTCGGTGGCTCCATCCCCGTCGGCCCGTTCGCGCTCATTGGCGACGACTCGATCGGCCGCGGCATCGTGGAGACCTTGCGTGACTCCAAGAGCCCCGCCGTGCTTATGCAGAACCACGGCCCCTTCACCATCGGCAAGGACGCCCGCGCCGCGGTCAAGGCAGCCGTCATGTGCGAAGAGGTCGCCCGCACGGTGCACATCTCCCGGCAACTGGGCGAGCCCATCGCCATCCCACAGCACCTGGTCGATTCGCTCTTCGACCGCTACCAGAACGTCTACGGACAACCCAGGAAGTAGGAACCACCCATGGAATCGCCCTTCGCCGGCCGCAAGGCCTGGTTCTTCACCGGCTCTCAGGACCTCTACGGCCCCGAGGTGCTCGAACAGGTCGAGCAACAGTCCAAGCAGGTCGTGGCAGACCTCAACGCCTCCGACGAGCTGCCGTTCGAGGTCGAGTGGCAGCCCGTGCTCAAGGACCGCGACGCCATCCGCCGTGCCATGCTCGACGCCAACTCCGATGAATCGGTGGTGGGGGTCATCACCTGGATGCACACCTTCAGCCCTGCCAAGATGTGGATCCTGGGCCTCGACGCGCTGGCCAAGCCCATGCTGCACCTCCACACGCAGGCCAACGAGGCCTTGCCGTGGGACACCATCGACATGGACTTCATGAACCTCAACCAGGCCGCGCACGGCGACCGCGAGTTCGGCTACATCGTCAGCCGCCTTGGCAAGCAGCGCAAGGTGGTCGTCGGCCATGCCACGCACGACGACGTGCGCCACAAGGTTGCCGTGTGGGCGCGCGCGGCCACGGGCTGGGCCGAACTGCGCGACCTTCGGCTGACCCGCTTCGGCGACAACATGCGGGGCGTCGCCGTCACCGAGGGAGACAAGACCGAGGCCGAACACAAGCTCGGCGTCAGCGTCAACACGTGGGGCGTCAACGAACTGGTGGCCGCGGTGAACGCCGTCGAGGACTCCGCCGTCGACGACCTGGTGGCCACCTACGAGGAGCGCTACGACGTGGCACCTGAACTCCGCCGCGACGGCGAGCGCCACGAGTCGCTGCGCTACGGCGCCCGGCAGGAACTGGCGCTACGGGCCTTCCTCGAGGAGACCGGCGCCAAGGCCTTCACGACCACGTTCGAGGACCTCGGCGGGCTCAAGCAACTGCCCGGCCTCGCCGTGCAGCGCCTCATGGCCGACGGCCACGGCTTCGGCGCCGAGGGCGACTGGAAGACCGCGATCCTCGTACGGCTCGCCAAGGTGATGGGCCACGGCCTGCCCGGCGGCGCCTCGCTGATGGAGGACTACACCTACGAACTGACCCCGGGCAAGCAGAAGATCCTCGGCGCCCACATGCTCGAGATCTGCCCGAGCCTCACCACGAGCAAGCCGAAGCTGGAGATCCATCCGCTCGGGATCGGGGACCGCGAGGACCCGGTGCGCCTGGTGTTCGACACCGATCCGGGCGAGGCCGTCGTCGTGGCCCTCTCGGACTTGCGGGACCGGTTCCGGCTCACCGCCAACGTCGTCGACGTCGTGGCCCCGGATGCGCCGCTGCCGAAGCTCCCCGTGGCGCGCGCAGTCTGGGAGCCGAGGCCTGACCTCGCCACCTCGGCCGAGTGCTGGATCACTGCGGGCGCGGCCCACCACACGGTGATGTCGACCGCGGTCGGGCTCGAATGCTTCGAGGATTTCGCGGACCTGGCCGACATCGAGTTGGCCGTCATCGACGAGCACACCACCACCCGCGCGTTCGCGCAGGAACTGCGCTACGTCGCTGCGGTGCGCAAGTTCACCGAGGGCCTGCGCTAGATCCCGAAGATCGGCAACTGGCGGCGGGGCTCGATGCCCTTGGCCGCCAGTTCTGCGTACGCCAGCGGCAGCACGTTGGCCATGGTCTCCTTCGTGAAGGGCCACTCTGCCGCCTCGGCCGCGTCGTCCGCCTTCACCCCCTGCTGGATCAGCATCTCGGTCTGGGAGTAGATGATGCCCACCTCGGCGCGTGCGATGAACGCGGCCTCCCGATCCACGACGGCACCGTGGCCGGGGACGAACTTCGTCGCGGCGTTCGCGGCGCCGAGGACGCCGTCGAGCACCATGGGCCAGTTGCTGAGGGAGCCGCGCTCGTCGAACTGGGGGTCTGCGCCCTCCTCCAGGAGGTCTCCGGCGAAGACCACGTTCTCCCCAGGCAGGTAGACGAGCACGTCGTGGTCGGTGTGGGCCGGGCCGAAGTGCAGCGCTTCGACCCGCTGGTTGCCCAGATCCACGGCCATGGCCATGGAGAACTGGCGGGTCACCTCGACGGGTTCGAGGCCCTCGTGCGCGATGGAGATGACCTCGCCCATCCCGGCCAGCCCGCCGATGTGGTCGTGGTGGTCGTGGGTCAGGAGCACGTGGGTGACCGGGACCCCTGCCTTCTCCGTCGCGGAGGCGAGCACCTCGGCTCCCTGCTCGGGCGTGTTGCCGGTGTCGATCAGCATGGCCGAGGCGTCTCCGACGACCAGGCCGATGTTGACCCGGTGCGGTTCCACCGCGGTGACGAAGACGCGTTCGGTGACAGGGGTCCAGTCGATTGTCATGAGCACCATCCTAGGCGGGGTACACTGGCACTCGGCTACCCCGAGTGCCAGCCTGAGACGTGATGGAGGTGACATGCTCGACGACCGGAAGCTCGACGTCCTCAAGGCCATCGTGACCGACTACGTGGCCAGCCGCGAGCCCGTCGGCTCCAAGGCGCTCGTCGAGCGGCACAAGCTCGACGTCTCTGCCGCGACCGTGCGCAACGACATGGCCGCGCTGGAGGAGGAGGGCTACATCACGCAGCCCCACACCAGCGCCGGTCGCATCCCCACGGACAAGGGCTACCGCCTCTTCGTGGACAAGCTGGCGCGCATCAAGCCCTTGTCGGGCGCCGAGCGCAACGCCATCACCTCGTTCATGAACGGCACCGCGGACGTGGACGACCTCGTGATGCGGACGGTGCGGCTGCTGGCCCAGCTGACCCGCCAGGTCGCGATCGTGCAGTACCCGGTGGCCCAGCATGCGCAGGTGCGCCATGTGGAGCTGGTGTCGTTGACGCCGGAGCGGCTGATGGTCATCGTCGTGCAGTCCTCCGGCCGCGTGGACCAGACGGTGCTGGAGGCACCGACGGCCGACGAGCCCCGGCTGCACGCGCTGCGCATGAAGCTGGCCGCCGCCACCATCGGCAAGACCCCGGCAGATGCGGCTGGTTCGCTCGCCGGCCTGCTGGATGCGGTGGCCCCGGAGGAACGCGCCTTCGCCGCGCCCGTCGTCGCCGCCGTCCTGGAGACCATCGCGGCGGAACCCGCCGCGCAGGTGGTCGTCGCCGGCGTGCCGAACCTGGCTGGGGCCGCGTTCGAGACCAACATGCGTCCGTTGCTGGAGGCGCTCGAGGAGCAGGTCGTCCTGATGCGCCTGCTCGGCGAGGCCGCCGGGGACGACGTCACCGTCCGGATCGGGCAGGAGAACACGGCCCAGGGCTTCCAGTCGACTTCACTGGTGGCTTCCGGGTACGGTGCCGGATTCGGGGCGAGCCTCGGCGTCGTCGGGCCCACCCGGATGGACTACCCGTCCACCATCGCCGCGGTACGTGCCGTGGCACGCTATGTGAGCAGATTCCTGATCGAAGGCTGAACCGAACAGATATGAGCAAGGACTACTACGCCATCCTCGGCGTCGAACGCGACGCGACGCCCGAAGGCATCAAGAAGGCCTACCGTCGCCGCGCCATGAAGGTGCACCCCGACGTGGCCCCGGACGATGCGGAGGCCGCTGAGAAGTTCAAGGAACTCAGCGAGGCCTACGAAGTGCTGAGTGACCCGAACAAGCGCGCCATCTTCGACAGGGGCGGCGACCCGCTGTCAGGAATGGGCGGCGCGGGCTTCTCCGGCTTCGGCGGCGGTTTCGCGGGGGGCTTCGACTTCACGAACCTCGTCGACGCGATGTTCGGCCAGGCGGGAGGCCGCGGCCCGCGCTCCCGCGTCCGCCAGGGTCAGGACGCGCTGGTACGCGTCTCGCTCGACCTGCACGAGGCAGTCTTCGGCGTGACCAAGCCCGTCAAGGTGGCCACCGCCGTCGTGTGCCCCAAGTGCACCGGCAAGGGCGGCGAGCCCGGCTCCGAGCCGGTGACCTGCTCCACCTGCAACGGCAACGGCGACATCACCCAGATCCAGCGCTCCTTCCTCGGCGACATCCGCACGTCGCAGGCCTGCCCCACCTGCCGTGGCTACGGCACAGTCATCCCGCGCCCCTGCGGTGAATGCTCCGGCGAGGGCCGCGTCCGCACCACCCGCACCCTGCAGGTCAAGATCCCGGCAGGCGTGTCCACCGGCATCCGCATTCACCTCGAGTCACAGGGCGAGGTCGGCCCCGGCGGCGGCCCCGCCGGCGACCTCTACGTCGAACTGGCCGTCAACAGCCACGACACGTTCCGCCGCGACGGCGACAACCTCGAGATGGTCGTGAAGCTGCCCATGACGGCGGCCGCGCTCGGCACCAACGTCGACCTCACCACGCTCGAGGCCGAATGGGACAAGTCCGACGAGGCGGATCGCAAGGTCTCGCTGGAGGTGCCGGCGGGCACCCAGTCGGGCACCCGCATCGCCCTCAAGGACCGAGGCGTGCCCCGCCTGCGCGGCGGCGGCCGAGGCGAGTTGGGCGTGACCCTGCTCGTCGAGACGCCCACCAAGCTCGACGACCACCAGCGCGAACTGCTGCGCCAGCTGGCCGATGTCCGCGACGAGACCAGGGCCGAGGCGGTCGCCGCCAAGCCCGGCAAGGCGGGCGTCTTCGGCAAGCTGAGCGAGTGGTTCTCGTGACGGATCCGCTCTTCCTCGCCGAGTTCGACGACGTCGTGCGCCCCGGCGCGCTCGTCGTCGTGGCCGGCGACGAGGCGCACCATGCGGTCAGCGTCAAGCGCATCGCCAGGGGCGAAAGTGTCCTGCTCTCGAACGGCCACGGCCTGGGGCTGCGCGGCACCGTCACCGAGGTCGCCAAACGCCAGCTGAGCGTCGAGGTCCTCGAGTTGATCGCCGACGAGGCCCCGCGCCTCGGTTGGGGCGTCGTCCAGGCCTTGGCCAAGGGCGACCGCAGCGACCTCGCCGTCCAGATGGCCACTGAACTCGGCGCCCAGCGCATCATCGCCTGGCAGGCCTCCCGCTCCATCGTCCGCTGGCAGGGGGAGCGCGGCACGAAGGCCCTCGACAAGTGGCGCGCCACAGCCCGCGAGGCTGCCAAGCAGGCCCGCCGGTTCCTCGTCCCGGAGATCTCTGCAGCATCCACCGCGCAGGTCGTCGCCGCCATCGCCGAGGCAGACGTCGCGTTGGTCCTCCACGAGGACGCCGAGCAACACATCGCGCACGTCGAACTCCCCGAAGAAGGCCTGGGGCTCGTCATCGTGGGCCCGGAGGGTGGCATCTCGCCCGAGGAACTGGACGCCTTCGTCGCCGCCGGCGCGCGGCCGGTGCTGATCAGCGACGGGGTGCTGCGCACCTCCACCGCCGGCGCGGTCGCGCTCGGCCAACTCGACGTCCTGGCCCGCCGATGAGTTTCTCCTTCGACGTCACCCACCGGCTGGGCGACACCTCGGCCCGCGCTGGAGTCATCCATACCCCGCACGGCGACGTGGAGACCCCTGCGTTCATCGTCGTCGGCACCAAAGCGACGGTGAAGGCCGTGCTGCCCGAGGCCGTCGCCGACACCGGCGCGCAGGCGGTGCTGGCCAACGCCTACCACCTCTACCTGCAGCCCGGCTCCGACATCGTCGACGAGGCCGGCGGCCTCGGTGCCTTCATGAACTGGCCCGGCCCCACCTTCACCGATTCCGGCGGCTTCCAGGTGATGAGCTTGGGGGCCGGCTTCAAGAAGGTGCTCGCGATGGACACCAAGGGGATGGCCAGCGACGACGTGATCGCCGAGGGCAAGACCCGCCGGGCCCACGTCGACGACGACGGCGTGACCTTCAAGTCCCACCTCGATGGCACCATGCACCGCTTCACGCCGGAGGTGTCCATGGGCATCCAGCACCAACTGGGTGCCGACATCATGTTCGCCTTCGACGAGCTGACCACGCTGATGAACACCCGCGCGTACCAGGAATCCTCCGTGGATCGGACCCACGCGTGGGCGATCCGGTGCCTCGCCGAGCACGAGCGGCTCACGCAGGAGCGCGCCGGCAAGCCGTACCAGGCACTGTTCGGCGTCATCCAAGGTGCGCAGTACGAGGACCTCCGACGCCGGGCCGCGCGTGATCTCGCCGAGCTCGAGGTGGACGGCCGCTCCTTCGACGGCTTCGGCCTCGGCGGCGCGCTGGAGAAGGAGAACCTGGGCCAGATCATCTCCTGGATGGTTGACGAACTGCCCGAGGACAAGCCCCGCCACCTGTTGGGCATCTCGGAGCCAGACGACCTGTTCGCCGCCGTCGAGATGGGGGCTGACACGTTCGACTGCGTCAACCCCTCGCGGGTCGCCCGGAATGCGGCGATCTACACCGCCGACGGCCGCTACAACGTGAACACGGCGCGCCACCGTCGCTCCTTCATCCCGTTGGAGGAGGGGTGCGACTGCTACACGTGCACGCACTACACACGTGCCTACCTCCACCACCTGTTCAAGGCCAAGGAGATGCTGAGCTCCACGCTGGCGACGATCCACAACGAGCGCTTCACCGTGCGGCTGGTGGACAACATCCGCCAGTCGCTGAAGGAGGGCACGTTCTACGAGTTCCGCGACGAGTTCCTCGGCCGCTTCTACGGGGGCTGATCGGCGAGCCTCTGTCGAGGCGGCAGGCGAGGGGGCGACTGGCTCAGGGAGCGTCGCTAGACGGAATAGCTGGGTTCGTGGCGCTTGACGAGCTTGATCACCTGATACGTGACGGGCATGAAGATGACCTCGATGAGGACCTTGTAGATGTAGCCCACCAGGATGTAGTTGAGCAGCGTGCCGCCGGTGATGATGCCGGCGAACGCGACGATGCAGAAGATGATGGTGTCGGCCGCCTCGCCGACGACGGTGGAGCCCAGCAGGCGGGCCCAGAGGCCGCCCTCCCTGGTGCGCTGCTTCAGCTTCACCAGCACCCAGGCGTTCAGCAACTGCCCTGCGAGGTAGCCCAGCACGGAGGCGAGGACGATGCGCGGCACGAAGCCGAGCACGGCCTCGAAGGCGGCCTGGTTCCCCCAGTCGTCGGCCGGGGGAGCGGCGCCGACCACGAGGAAGGTCAGGGAGGCGAGGATCGAGACCATGAAGCCGATCAGGATCGCCCGCTTGGCGCCCTTCATGCCGTAGACCTCGGCCAGCACGTCACCCAGGATGTAGGTGAGCGGGAACAGGAAGGCGCCGCCGTCGGTGATGATCGGCAGCACCGGGAAGCCGAAGACCTCCACGTCGGGGCCGAACTGGATCAGCTTGACCGCGGAGACGTTTGAAATCAGCAGCAGGGCGCAGAACAGCGCCACGACGATGTCGTAGACACCGCGTTGGCGGATGGCGAACTGGACTGTCATCTGGTTTTCCTGGGCAGTGGCGGGCACTGGCGCATACTAGCCGGTTCCACTGTGGTCAGCGCGTTTGCACACTCTGGGCGCGAACCGGTGGCAAACTCAGTACATGGATGACATCACCGAGACCGTTCCTGAAGATTCAGTGCAACTGGACCAGCTGCAGCCGGACGACTCGTTGATCTATCGCGGGGTCGACGACGTCCTGGACGAGGGCTACATCACGCCCGACAACTGGTCACCGGCCATGGGCTACGGCAACACCGCCGAAGAGATGCGCCGGGGCGAGACCATCGACATGCGCGTCAAGCAGGAGGAGCCGGACAAGGCCCCCACGGACGACGGGCACTGGAACCCCAACGACGAGCCGCGGGAGGTGGGGCGCGAACGCGCTGGCCGTCTCATGGCCGTGCAGGGCCTGGGCCGCGACGACACCTTGGGCGTCGACGTCGGCTACAGCGGCGGGGCAGCCAGTGCCGAAGAGGCCGCCATGCACATCATCTCCGACGATGACGACGACATCATCGAGTGACGCCAAGGCATAGACTGGGTGGCCGCGGCGTGTTTCGCGTCGTGAACCGACCAACCTAGGAATGACCCTGAACGCCAACCCACTCGACCAGCAGCCCGCTGTCCGCAGCGTCGCCGTGCCGCCGTCGATCGACATGGTCAACCTGCTCGGCCCGCGCGACGAGTTCCTCCGCATCCTCGAGGACCAGTTGCCGGCAGACCTCCACGTGAGGGGCGGCCAGGTCACCCTCTCCGGCAAGGCCGCCGACGTCGCCAATGCGGCCGACGTGCTCACCGAACTGGTCACCATCCTGCGCACCGGCCAAGGGCTCACGGGCGAAACCGTGGAACGCGTCATCCAGATGTCCGACGATCCCGCGGCTTCGCCCGCTGAGGTGCTGACCCAGAACATCATCTCGTCGCGCGGGCGCACGGTGCGCCCCAAGACGCTGAACCAGAAGCGCTACGTGGACGCCATCGATGCGCACACCATCGTGTTCGGCATCGGCCCCGCCGGCACCGGCAAGACCTACCTCGCCATGGCCAAGGCCGTGCAGGCACTGCAGGCCAAGGAGGTCAGCCGCATCATCCTGACGCGCCCGGCGATCGAGGCCGGTGAGAAGCTCGGCTTCCTGCCCGGCACCCTCAACGACAAGATCGACCCGTACCTGCGCCCCCTCTACGACGCGCTGCACGACATGGTGGACGCGGACTCGGTGCCCAAGCTGCTGACCTCAGGCACCGTGGAGGTCGCGCCACTGGCATACATGCGCGGCCGCACGCTCAACGATGCGTTCATCATCCTCGACGAGGCCCAGAACACCTCGATGGAACAGATGAAGATGTTCCTGACGCGGCTGGGCTTCAACTCCAAGATGGTGATCACCGGCGATATCACGCAGGTGGACCTGCCCGGCGGCATGAAGAGCGGCCTGCGTGGGGTCCAGTCGATCCTCGACGGCCTCGACGACATCGAGTTCTGCATGCTCACCAACCGAGACGTCGTCCGGCACAAGCTGGTCGGGCGCATCGTCGCGGCCTACGATCAGTTCGAGAGCCTGTCCATCGAACGGAGTCGCGCCCGATGATCGACCTGAACAACGAGTCAGGGATGGCAGCCGACGAACTCGGCCTCATCGAGTTGGCACGCTTCGCCCTGGAGAAGCTGCGCATCCACCCCCAGGCGGATCTGTCGATCCTGCTGGTGGATGAGGAGACCATGGCGCAGTACCACGAGCGCTTCATGGACCTTCCCGGCCCCACCGACGTGATGAGCTTCCCCATGGACGAACTCCGAGCGCCGGACGACGACGAGGACCCGCCGATGGGCCTTCTCGGCGACATCGTGCTGTGCCCGCAGGTCACCGAACGGCAGGCGGCGGAGAACGGGCGTGAGCCCAACGCCGAGGCGGAGTACCTCCTCATCCACGGCCTGCTGCACCTCCTCGGCCACGACCACGCCGAACCGGAGGAGAAGGCCACCATGTTCGGTCTCAACGACCGGATCATCGCTGCCTGGGAACTCGCGAAGAAGTGATCAACAGGTCCGAGCTGCGCCGCAGTCTGGGGCTCAGCGACGCCATCGCCATCGGCGTGGCCTCGATGGTGGGTGCGGGCGTCTTCGTCGTCTGGCAGCCCGCGGCGCAGGCCGCCGGCGACCTGGTGCTGGTCGCGCTTGCCATCGCGGCACTCGTCGCATGGGCCAACGCCACGTCCTCCGCCCAGCTCGCGGGCCAGTACCCGTCTGCCGGTGGCACGTACGTCTACGGCCGCGAGCGATTGGGCCCATGGCCGGGCTATCTGGCGGGCTGGTCCTTCGTCATCGGCAAGACCGCCTCAGTGGCTGCGATGGCGTTGGCCTTCGCCGCGTACCTCGCGCCGCCCGACTGGCAGAAGCCGGTGGCGATCGCCGCGGTGTGGGCGCTGGTCGGCATCAATCTTCTCGGTGTGACCCGCACCGCCCAGGTCGCCAAGGTCCTGGCCTCCCTCGCGCTGATCGGGATCGTCACCGCGCTGGCGGTGGGCTGGTCCGAGGGTGGAACCGCCGCGTTCGGCTGGGCGGAGGTCACGGGTGGGACGTATGGCGTCCTGCAGGCCGCCGGGCTGATGTTCTTCGCGTTCGCGGGCTACGCCCGGATAGCGACCATGGGGGAGGAGGTCCGGGATCCGGAGCGCACCATCGGGCGGGCCATCATCTCGGCATTGGTGATCGTGCTCGTGCTCTACGCGGTGGTGGGCCTCAGCCTTCTGGTGCTCGTCGGCCCCGAGGTGCTCACGGGCAGCGCCGCGCCGCTCGCCCTGCTGGTGGAGGGTTCGCGAGGTGCGGAAGCCGTGCTGGTGGGAGGTGCGGCTGCCGCGATCGCCGGGGCGTTGTTGGGCTTGCTGTCGGGTATCGGGCGAACCTTCCTCGCCATGGCCCGGGAGGGGGACCTGCCGCGGATCTTCGACCGCACCCACCCCCGGACGAAAGTGCCGCACCGCGTCGAGCTGCTGCTCGGCGCCGTGCTCACCGTCGTGCTGCTGGTGGCCGACCTCCGTGGCGCCATCGGCTTCTCGTCGTTCGGCGTGCTGCTCTACTACTTCGTCGCCAACGTCGCGGCCTACACCCAGGTCGAGGAGCACCGCCGCTACCACCGGGCGTGGCAGGTCTTCGGCGCGATCCTGTGCCTGGTGCTGGTGGCCACGCTCCCATGGCCGTCGGTCGTGACTGGCGTCGCCGTGCTCGCCGTCGGCGTGCTGTGGCGCATGCTTCGGCCGCGTTCCCTGCGTTAGACTCCTGCAATCATGTGTCGTCCCAACGAAGCGAGTTGATCGGAACCCGTGTCCCAGTCCGAATGGATTGAGCTGGGCATTGCCCTCTTGTGCGCCGTCGGCGCCTCGCTGCTCGCCGCCGTCGAAACCGCCCTTGGCGTCATCACCAAATCCCGTGCCGAACGGCTGGTGGACGACGATGTGAGGGGCGGTGAGCGGATCCTGTTGATCACGCAGGACCCCGCACCCACCATCAACTCCGTGATGTTCGCCCGGATGGCACTGGAGATCAGTTCCATCGTGGTGGCCACCATCGTGATGTTCACCCAGTTCCAGGCTGACTGGCAGCGTGCGCTGGTGACCATCGGCATCATGCTGGTGGTCTCCTTCATCCTGTGGGGCGTCGCGCCGCGCACCATCGGCCGCCAGAAGCCAGAGGCCACCCTGCGGTTCTTCGGCCCCCTCCTGACGGGGCTGACCACCGTGCTGGGCCCCATCGCGCAGCTCATGATCTACCTGGGCAACGCGCTGACGCCGGGCCGTGGCTATGCCGACGGCCCGTTCGCGACGGAGGCCGAACTGCGCGACATGGTCGACTTCGCCGAGGCGCAGGACCTCATCGAAGCCGGCGAGTCCAGGATGATCCACTCTGTGTTCGAACTGGGCGACACCATCGTCAAAGAGGTCATGGTCCCGCGCACCGACGTGGTGTTCGTGACCCGCGACAAGACGCTGCGCCAACTCCTGTCGCTGGCGCTGCGCTCCGGTTTCTCCCGCATCCCCGTGATCGGCGAGGACCTGGACGATGTGGTGGGCGCCGTCTACCTCAAGGACGTGGCCAAGCGCATCCACGACTTCCCGGACGCGGAGCGGATCGAGACGGTCGGCGACATCATGCGCCCGGCAGCATTCTGCCCGGATTCGAAGCCGGTCAGTGAACTGCTGCGCGAGATGCAGCTCAGCCACACGCACCTGGTCATGGTCATCGACGAGTTCGGCGGCACCGCCGGCCTGGCCACCATCGAGGACATCCTCGAGGAGATCGTGGGCGAGATCGTCGATGAGTACGACCACGACACGCCTGCCGTCACCGAGCTGGGGGAGGGGCGCTACCGGATCTCGTCGCGGCTCCCGCTCGACGAGTTGGGTGCCCTGTTCGGCGTCGACCTGGACGACGACGAGGTCGAGACGGCTGGCGGCCTGATGGCCAAGCAGCTCAACCTCGTGCCCATCCCCGGCTCCCGGGCGCTCGTGGGTGACCTCGAACTGATCGCCGACCGCGCCGTCGGCCGTCGCCACCAGATCGGCACCATCCTGGTGCGCCGACTGACGGCAGAAGAGCTGGCCAGCGGCCAGCAGGAGGAATCCGATGACTGAGTCCACTCACCGATCCGGGTTCGCCTGCTTCGTCGGCCGCCCCAACGCGGGCAAGTCCACCCTGACCAATGCGCTCGTCGGTCAGAAGATCGCGATCGCGTCCAGCAAGCCCCAGACCACCCGTCACGTCGTGCGCGGCATCGTCACCCGCGAGGATGGGCAACTCATCCTCATCGACACGCCGGGCCTGCACCGCCCACGCACGCTGCTCGGCCAGCGACTCAACGATCTCGTCTACGAGACCTGGAGCGAGGTCGACGTGGTGGGGGTGTGCCTGCCGTGCGACCAGCGCATCGGCCCCGGCGACAAGTACATCATCAGCGAGATCGCCAAGCTCAAGCGCCGGCCCACGCTCGTCGCCCTCGCCACCAAGACCGACCTGGTGAGCAAGGAACGAGTCCTCTCCCACCTGGTCGACGTCGCGGCCGTTGCCGAGGAACTCGACATCGAATGGGCCGAGGTCATCCCGTGCTCCGCCACGGCCAACGACCAGATCGATGTCGTGCGCGACGCCCTCATCAACCTGCTGCCCGAGGGCCCGCAGTACTACCCCGATGGAGAGACCACCGACGAGCCCACCGAGACGCTCATCGGCGAGCTCATCCGCGAGGCTGCCCTCGAGGGGGTGCGCGATGAACTGCCGCACTCGATCGCCGTGATGATCGATGAGATCCTGCCCCGCCCGGACCGTCCCGAGGACAAGCCGCTGACCGACATCTTCGCCACCATCGTGGTGGAGCGTGATTCCCAGAAGGGCATCATCATCGGCCACAGGGGTGCGCGGCTGCGCGAGATCGGCACCGCGGCCAGGGAGCAGATCAACCGACTCCTTGGTACCCGGGTGCACCTCAACCTGCACGTCAAGGTGCTCAAGGAGTGGCAGCGCGACGCCAAGCACCTGAACCGGCTCGGCTTCTGAGGACGAAAGCGAACAATCCGCCCTGCGCGATAAAGGGTGACAAACGCCCAAATCACGCTGGCATCGGGGAGACATCAGACAACTGAACAGCTTTCGTGCGCGTTTGAGTGTTAACGGTAACTATTTGGTTACGACGTGATGTCCTTGGTAGGTCCCCGGGTCGGAAGTTCCTACTATCGAGACAAACAACCGCCCGGTTGACCTTGACCATAAGGAAAGGACCACACGTGAAGATGCGTGTTTACAAGCTTGGCGCAGTCGCCCTCGTGAGCGCCCTCGCGCTGGCCGCCTGTGGAGGCGACGACGCCACCACCGATCCCGCCGCCCCCGCGGACGACCAGACCCCCGCTGCCGGCGGCGAGACCACTGCCCCCCCCGCTGGAGACGACACCGCCGATGCTGGCGCCGGCTCGGACCTGACCACC
>DURG01000246.1 GCA_012837465.1 Propionibacterium sp.
GCGACCTGCTTCGGGTCGAAGTTGTCATTGGGCCCTGACATGGACCACTCCTTCTATCGACGTTGGGCCGAGGCGGTGGCGTACAGGCACACCGCTGCGGCGCTGGAAAGGTTCAGGCTCTCGGCCCCGCCCCACATGGGGACGGCCACCACCTCGTCGGCCAACCGGCGGTCCTCCTCCGGCAGGCCCCACGCCTCGTTGCCCATGATCCAGGCGACGGGGCCGCTGAGTTCGCCGGCGGCGGCCTTGAGATCCAACGGGGCGCCATCGCCATCGGCGGCCAGCACCTTCATGCCCATGGCCTTGACCCGGTCGACGGCCTCCGTGAGGGGCACACCGGTGAGGATGGGCAGGTGGAACAGGCTGCCGACGGTGGAGCGCACGGTCTTGGGGTTGTAGATCTCGACGCTGCCGGTGGTGAGGATCACGCCGTCGGCGCCGAACGCGTCCGCGCATCGGATGACGGTGCCGGCGTTGCCCGGGTCCCGCACCTGGGCGCAGATCACGACCAGCCGCGCGCCGGCGAGGTCCGCCCACCCGTACTCGAGTTGGCGGCACACCGCGACGATCCCCTGCGGGGTGACGGTGTCGCTGAGGGCGCGCATCTGGTGCTCGGTGGCGCGCCACACGGGCACGTCGATCCCCTCGAGCAGGTCCGCGTGGCGTTCGGGGTCATCGACGATGACCTCCTCGACCAGGGTGCCGACGGCCAGCGCCTCGCGGACGGCCTGGCGGCCCTCTGCGAGGAACTTGCCGGCCACGTCCCGGCCGCGGCGCTGCGTCAAACGACGAACCGAACGCAGCACCGAGGCGGGAAGGCCAGGGGCTGCGTTCGGCTGATGTGTCACTGAGACCGCTTTCAGGCGGCTGCGGCAGGCTGGTTGTCCTTGGCGACGGCGACCAGGGCGTTGAAGGCGGCAACGTCGTTGACGGCGAGATCCGCGAGGATCTTGCGGTCGACCTCGACGCCGGCGTTCTTCAGGCCGTTGATGAAGCGGTTGTAGGTCATGCCCTCGGCGCGGACGGCCGCGTTGATGCGCTGGATCCAGAGGGCGCGGAACTCGCCCTTCCTGGCGCGGCGATCACGGTAGCTGTAGGTGTACGAGTGGAGCAGCTGCTCCTTGGCCTTGCGGTACAGGCGCGAACGCTGGCCGCGGTAGCCCTGTGCCTGCTCGAGAACTTCGCGGCGCTTCTTCAGCGCGTTCACGGAACGCTTCACGCGTGCCATGGTGACTCCTTGGGTGTTGGTTGATCAGATGACTGGGGTGGGGGGTTTCGGGTCAGCGACCCTTGTGCTTGCCGAGCATCTTGCGCACGGCCTTCTCGTCGGCCTTCGAGACCTCTGCGGTGCCCTTCAGTCGACGCAGGCGGGTGGCGCCGAACGTCTCGTTGAGGTGGCCGAGGTTGGCCTGACGACGACGGAGCTTGCCCGTCCCGGTCATCTTGAACCGCTTCTTCGCACCGGAGTGCGTCTTCATCTTCGGCATGTCTCGCTCGCTTTCTTCGGGATCGTTCTCGTCAGAGATCGATGTCGGGGTCCATGTTGTCTGCAGGACCACGCTTCTTCTTGTGGGGGGTGGTCTGGGCTGCGGCGCGCATCTCGGCCTCGGCGGCCCGCTCCTGCTCCGCGTGTTCCTTGCGCTCGGCCATGCGGCGGTCGCGGTCTGCGGCCTGCTCGACCTTGGCGTCGGTCTTCTTCTTGGTGGGGCCGAGCACCATCAGCATGTTGCGGCCGTCCTGCTTGGGGGCGGACTCGACGAAGCCGTGCTCGGCGACGTCCTCTGCCAGGCGCTGCAGGAGTTGCATGCCCAGTTCGGGGCGCGACTGCTCGCGGCCTCGGAACATGATGGTGATCTTGACCTTGTCGCCACCCTTGAGGAAGCGGACGACGTGGCCCTTCTTGGTCTCGTAGTCGTGCTGGTCGATCTTGAGACGCAGCTTCATTTCCTTGGTGGTGACATTGGTCTGGTTCCGACGGGCGTCGCGCACCTTCTGTGCCGCCTCGTACTTGAACTTGCCGTAGTCCATCAGCTTGGCGACCGGCGGGCGCGCCTGTGGCGCCACTTCGACAAGATCGAGATCGTTCTCCGCCGCCAGACGCAGGGCGTCCTCGACGCGCACGATGCCTACCTGCTCGCCGTTGGGGCCGACGAGCCGGACTTCGGGTACTCGGATGCGATCGTTGATCCGCGGTTCAGTGCTGATGGGTCCTCCAGGTGAAGAGATTGGTAAAGTTCCTCGTCAACGACGAATGGCCCCTGCGCACGCAGAGGCCACTACCAACTCCGTCGATGCGAGGACCGCATCGCGGGGGTGGACCCGGCCGCCCGTGGCAACTCGGGTGGGAGTGGAACTCCGCTTGATCAGGGCAGCCAGAAGCCGCCAACCTTGGAGATTCTACCGGTCTGCACCCTGATCGCCAAACTCGGCGTCCTGGTCGTCGGCGTACTTGACCCACGCAAAGTCCTCGCCCTCGAACTCGACGAGCCGGAAGCCGGCCGCGAACTGCTTCAGGGCATCCCCCGCGATGACGAACGGCACTGGGCCGGCAACGTCGATGAGCAGCTGCTCCGCGCCGGCGGGCTCGACGGTGGCGCACAGCTCGTCGAGGAGGCACGGCACCGGCCGGGCGTCGGCCTGCCAGGCGCGCAGCGAGTCGTAGCCGGTGAAGGCCAGGAGGTAGGAGCCGGTGTCGTCCTTGAGGGTCACCGCGGCCATCTCAGCGTGCCGGTCAGGGTCCGGGGCATCCCCGCCCTCGTCTCCGCTGGCCACGATGGGCAGCAGCAGCCTGGCGGTGCACAGCGCCACCAGCGCGCGGATGTAGCCGGTGTGGGAGTTGGCCTTGGCGATCGCCGCCCTGACGAGGGGATCCGGCGAGCCGTCGTCCCCCGCGAACCGGGAGTTCGGCTGGGCAAGCGAGCGCAGTTCCACCATGGGCTAGACCCTACAGGCGTGTGACACACTGGGCACATGCCCATTGAGCTCATCGGGACCATCGCGGTCGCTGTCGTCATCCTCGCCGTCGCCGCAGGAATCACCGCGCGCGCCGGGCGGGTGCGCCCGCTGGTCATCGGCCTTGGCCTCGCCGCCATCCCCATCGGCCTCTACCTGACCGGGCTCCTGCGCCTGACCATCAACGGGATCATGAGCCTCGTGGACTGGTTCCAGCGCACCGTCTTCACCAACGCGGTGGCGTGGGGCCTGGGCCTCCTCATCGGCGGCATCGTGGTGGCCATCATCGGCATCGCCCTGCCGAGGAAGCCGGCCCGGGAGAGGGCTGTGAAGGCCGAACCCGCGGGCCGCCCGGTACCGCCCGGGTCC
>DURG01000247.1 GCA_012837465.1 Propionibacterium sp.
CCGGACGCGGCCGCATTCCGCAGCGACCACCCGGCCTCGGGGATGCGGGCGAGCGACTCGGCCGCTTGCTGCTGCACGCGCTCCCGGGCGTCCGAGAGGGCGTCGACGAGCAGTTCGGCGGCTGCCTCGCCGCCGATCTGGCCGAGGCTGAAGGCGGCCTTCTGGGCCACCTGTTCCACCGGATCCCGCAGCAGGCTCGACAACACCGCCACGCCCGACGGGTCCCGGAACTTGCCGAGCGCGTGGGCGAGCGAGTGTCGGGCCTGCTCGTCTCCGTCGGCGAGCTCCTGAACGGCGTGCCGCGCGGCCGCGCCGCGCTGGACGAGGGCCCACGTGGCCGCCTCCCGCACGCCGGGCTCCGGATCTGAGCGCAGCCGCTCCACGAGATCCTCGACGGAAGCCGACCCGTGCCCGGTGAGGGCGGCCCTGAACCGGACCGCGGGATCGGAGTGCTGGAGCCGCTCCCCGGTGGAGATCGCCTCGAGGACGTCCTTCCAGCCGGTCTCGGCGGCGGCGCGGAGCCGCTGGAGCCGGCTGAGCCGCTGCTGCTCCGCGGCGATGCGCTCCTCCGTCGCGGCGATGTGGCGTCGGATCACGCCTGCCGCATCCGTGCCGGGCTCGTCGAGGACCTGCCCCACCTCCTCCAGGCTGAGCCCGAGCGACTTGAGGTGCTGGATGGCCAGCAACCGCTCCATGTCCTCCTCGGAGTACAACCGGTAATCCGAGTAGGACCGGCCGCTGGGCACCAGCAGGCCGAGGTCGTCGTAGTGCCGCAGCGTTCGGTGGGTGAGCCCGGTCAGCCGGGACACCTCGCCGATGCGCAACCACTCAGCCAACGCGGTCCGCCAGGTTCAGCTTGATCAACGCATCCGAGAGGCGGGGCACTTCGAAGACCTGCAGGTTCCCCAGCCTGGGCACACGGGTGGTCACGTCGCGGGAACCGGTGGGCACGATCGCCATGTCGAAGCCCAGCCGCGCCGCCTCGGCCAGCCGCCGCTCCGTGCCCGGCACACGGCGCAGCTCGCCGGCCAGGCCCACCTCTCCCAGCGCGACCACCCGCCAGGGGAACGTCCTGTCCAGCACCGCCGTCGTGATGGCGACGGCCACCGCCAGGTCCACTGAGGGATCCGTCACGCGCGCGCCGCCCACCGTCGAGGCGTAGACGTCGTGCTCGGCCAACTTCACGCCGATCTTGCGCTCCAGGACCGCCATCACCATCGCCACGCGAGAGCCGTCCAGCCCGTGCGTGGTGCGCTTGGGGGACGAGTACGGCGACTTCGCCACCAGCGCCTGGATCTCGGCCAGGAGCGGCCGGCGCCCCTCGAGCGTGACGGTGACGCACGTGCCCGGCACCGCCTCATCCTGCGCCGTGGTGAACAGGCCCGACGGATCCGGCACCTCGACGATGCCGGTCTCGCTCATCTCGAAGCAGCCCACCTCGTCTGCCGGACCGTAGCGGTTCTTCGTCGCACGGACCATGCGGAAGCCCGAGTGGCGGTCCCCCTCGAAGGTGAGCACCACGTCGACGAGGTGCTCGAGCGTGCGCGGGCCCGCGATGGCGCCGTCCTTGGTGACGTGGCCGACGATGATCGCGGCCATGTTCTCCCGCTTGGCGACCCGCGCGATGGCCGCGGTGATCTCGCGGACCTGGCTTGGCCCGCCGGGTGCGCCGTCGGCCTCTGCAGTGGAGATGGTCTGGACGGAGTCGAGCACCAGGAGCGACGGGCGGACCTGCTCCATGTGGCCGAGCACGGTGCCGAGATCGGTCTCGGAGGCGAGGTACAACTCGTCGTCGACGGCGCCGGTGCGCTCTGCGCGCAGCCGCACCTGGGAGGCCGATTCCTCGCCGGAGATGTAGAGGGTCTTCTCGCCGGAGCGCGCCCACTTGGCGGCGACGTCGAGGAGGAGCGTGGACTTGCCGACGCCCGGCTCGCCGGCGAGTAGGATCACGGCGCCGGGGACGAGCCCGTCACCGAGGACGCGGTCCAGCTCCGCGATGGTGGTGAGCTTGCGCTGCGCGGTGTCCGTGGGGACCTGCGAGATGGGGACGGCCTGCTGCGTGGGCACGGACGTCGCGACGGCACGCAGCTTGGGCGCACCGCGCTCGACGACGGTGCCCCACGCCTGGCACTCACCGCAGCGGCCGACCCAGCGTACGGAGGTCCAGCCGCACTCGGTGCAGTTGTAGGTGTCCTGTTTCTTCGCCACGAGTGAAGACTAGGGGAGAGGGCCGACAGTTGGGTTGGGGCGTCAGGGGTGGCGTCCTTCGGTACACCGGTGAAGAGGCACGTAGTGATGGCGTTTCGGTAGTCCGTAGGGCCTCTTCACCGGCACTCAGGACTCGGTCAAGTGCCCCAGTTGCGCGGTTTCGACACGACCGCGCTCCTCGCAAGCTCGGAGGCGGTCGGCTCAACCAACGATCAGATGGTGACGCGACCCTTGTTGGGGGTGTCGAACGTGACGGAGTTGATGCCCGGGGTGCCGTACTCGGCGACCAGGTCGAGCTTGATCCCGTCGATCTCGTCGGCGACGGCGACGCCCAACCACTCGGACAGGCGGTCCGACGAGCCGGAGATCGAGAGCTCCTTCAGCGCGCAGTCGCCCTGGAGGGCGGCGGGGCGCAGGGAGTCGTCCGACTTCCACTCGAGGAAGTAGGGCAGCTGCGGATCCGCGATGAGGCCGCGGATGCCGATCTGGACCCACTCGAGGCGGCGGCCGTCGGGGAACTGGCGCGAGCCCGGGACGGCGGAGCGCTCGAGGCGCTGCTCGTAGGACGAGATGTCGTTGACGCTCAGCACCCAGCCGAGCCA
Organism: Propionibacterium sp.; assembly: GCA_012837465.1. Taxonomy (GTDB): domain Bacteria; phylum Actinomycetota; class Actinomycetes; order Propionibacteriales; family Propionibacteriaceae; genus Arachnia. The sequence goes on from DURG01000247.1 coordinate 2,811, forward strand.
GCCGCCGCCCATCTCGGAGCGGGCGCGCACGGCCTGGCCGAAGGCGGCCTTGTCGGCTGCCGGGTGGTCGAGGACCTCGACGACCTCGATGTAGCGGGCATCAGCCAGCGGGATGATGTGGTTGCGCGTACCGAACCGCGGGTGGAAGCCGCCGTCCTTGAAGTCGGTACCGAGCGCATCAGCGAGCCGGGCTGCCTCCTCCTTGAGGCCGTTCGGGCCTGTCGCAAAGATCAGATGGTCGACGTGCATAGCCACATTGTTCCCTCATCGGTGCCGAAACAACTAATCGGGGTCCTTCAAGCACTCATGCCGCGCGTAGCAGATGTCGTGGGGGTGTCCCTCGATACGTTCGCTCCTTCGTCGCGAACACTCGGGACCCGGGATGCGCCGCGCCAGAAGTTGTCCGGCCGTCACCGATCAGGAAGGTAGGGTGGATTTCGTGACCCAGTCGAAGGTTCTGCTGTCGACCACTTCCGTGTACCCGGAAGCATCCACCAGCGCATTCGAGCTGGCGGCTTCGCTCGGCTACGACGGCGTCGAACTCATGGTCGGCGTCGACGCGCTGTCCACCGACATCCCCGCCGTCGAGAAGCTCGCCAACTACCACGGCATGCCCGTGCTCTCCGTCCACGCGCCCACCCTCCTCGTCACCCAGAGCACCTGGGGCTCTGACGCGTGGGGCAAGCTCCGCCGCTCCGGCGAGGCGGTCCAGCAGCTCGGCGGCGACACCGTCGTGCTGCACCCCCCGTTCCGCTGGCAGCGCGAGTACGGCGCCGGGTTCGTCGAGGGCGTCAAGCGGCTCAATGCCGAGGCCGAGGGCAAGGTGAAGTTCTGCGTGGAGAACATGTTCCCCTGGCGCACCGTGGCCGGTTCCATGCAGACCTACCTGCCGGGCTGGGACCCCACCCCCTACGACTACGACTACCTCACCCTCGACCTCTCGCACGCCTCCACCTCGCGTCGCCAGTCCATGGACTTCGTGCACGCCTGGGGTGACAGGCTCGCCAACGTCCACTTCACCGACGGGCGCGGCTCGTTCAAGGACGAGCACCTGATGCCCGGCGAGGGGGACCAGAACGCTTGGGAGGTGCTCGCGGAGATCGCGCGCACCGGCTACACCGGGCACGTCGTGCTCGAAGTTTCGTCACGGCGGGCCCGTTCCCGCCACGAACGCGAGGAACTGCTCGGCGGCGCCCTCACGTCCATCCGTGCCACCCTCGAGAAGGCGCAGGTGAAGTGATGTCGCGCATCAACAGTGCCGTGCGTTCCGTGATCCGCTCGCGGCGGGTGCGCTCGGCCGCCCTCAACAGCGGGGTAGCCGAGGAGTTCGCGTCGGCCTACGTCGTGCCCGAGGAGGCCGACGCCATCGGCGTGGGCCGCACACTGCGCAAGCAGGGCCTCGAGATCTCGCTGGCCTACCTCCCCTTGAGCGACGACGAATCGGAGTCGCCCGAGCAGATCATCGACACCCTCGGCCACCTGGGCGGCCTCGCCGAGGGGGCCGAACTGTCCGTCAAGCCCTCTTCGCTCGGCCTGCGGCAGGACTTCGCCAGCGCAGTTTCAGTGCTCGGGGACCTCTGCTCCGCGGCGGACGACGCCGGCGCGATCATCACCCTCGAGATGCAGGGCGCCGCCGAGTACGAGCCCACGCTGGAGCTCTGGCGCGGCGCCCGTGGCGGCCACCCCCAGCTCGGTATCACCCTGCCGGCCGACATCCGCCGCGCCGAACGCGACGTCGCCGACCTCGCCTCCGAGGGCGCACGCCTGCGCCTGTGCGTCGGCTCCTACCCGGTGCCGCCGTCGATGGGCTACCCGAAGGAGCGCGACAAGCAGCGCGCGCTCGTGCGCTGCCTCCGCCTCGCGATGGAATCCGGCGGCTACGCGATGCTGGCGTCGCACGACCCCACGATGATCGCCATCGCGCAGGACCTGGCCCGACGCAACGCCATCCCGCGCAGCGGGTTCGAGTTCCAGATGTTCTACGGGGTGCGCCCGTTGGAGCAGCGTCGGCTGGCCGACATCGGCTATCGTTCCCGCACCTACGTCCCGTACGGCCCCGCGTGGTTCGAATACCTGACCACGAGGATCGCCGCCCGCCCGCGGACGGCGTTCAGCTACCTGCGCGCCGTCGCAGACAAGAGCTGAACACATGACCCAAGACCTCGGCCAGCGTGGGCTGGCGCCCCGCCCTGCCCTGCGCCAGTTGCGCTGGGAGATCATCATCGTGCTCGCGTTGTCGCTGGGGCAGTCCGCGATCTACTCGATCCTGTCGATCGTCAACAAGCTGACCCGGCCGGAGCCGCTCAAGCAGCAGGTCACGCGGATGAACACCTCGGCGACGCCGGACCGCCCATGGCTCGACCTGGCCTACCAGGTCGCCAACATGGCGTTCCCCCTGGTGCCCGTGGCGCTCGCGATCTTCCTGCTCGCCATCCACCAGCGCCCCGCGGAGGGTCCCTGGCGGGTGATGGGCTTCGACCTGCGCCGGCCCAAGTTCGACCTGGTGTGGGGCTTCGGCACGTTCGCCGTCATCGGCGTCGCCGGCCTGGCGTTCTACCTGTTCGCCGTTGCCATCGGCATCAACACCCAGGTGGCGCCCGCCAACTTGGCCGCCAACTGGTGGACCATCCCCGTCCTCATCGGGCGCGCCATCATGAACGGCGTGCTCGAGGAGGTGCTCATGGTGGGCTACCTGTTCACGCGGTGGGCCCAGCTGGGCGGCCGCATGTGGGTCGTCGTCGTGGTCAGCGCGTTCATCCGCGGCGGCTACCACCTCTACCAGGGGTTCGGCGGGTTCATCGGCAACCTCGTGATGGGCCTGGCGTTCGGCTGGCTCTACCTCAAGATCAAACGGGTGATGCCGCTGGTCATCGTCCATTCGCTGCTCGACATCGTCGCCTTCCTCGGCGCCCCGCTGTTGCCGGTGCTCATGGCGTGGATCGGACGGTAGGCCCCTCGGCCCGAGGGACGCGTAGACTCCACCCATGCATGTTGGAGTCTTTGGTGCCACCGGCCAGGTCGGCGGCGTCCTGCGCACCCTCCTCGAGGAGCGCAACTATCCCGTCGAGTCGATCCGCTTCTTCGCGTCCCACCGCTCCGCGGGCCGGACGCTGCCCTGGAAGGGCGAGGAGGTCGTCGTCGAGGACATCGCGAAGGCCGATTTCTCCGGCCTCGACGTCGCGCTGTTCTCCGCCGGCGGCAGCACCTCGAAGGAGTACGCGGAGAAGGTGGCCGCGGCCGGCGCCACCGTCGTCGACAACTCCAGCGCCTGGCGCATGGACGAGCGCGTCCCGCTGATCGTCTCGGAGGTCAACCCCGAGGACGTCGACCAGGCCGAACTCGGCATCATCGCCAACCCGAACTGCACCACCATGGCCGCCATGCCCGTGCTCAAGGCCCTCGACGAGGCGGCCGGGCTGAAGTCGATGCAGGTGACCACCTTCCAGGCCGTCTCCGGCTCCGGCCTCGCCGGCGTCGAGACGCTCGCCACGCAGTTGGGCCAGATCGAGGACCCCACCGTCCTCGCCCACGACGGATCCGCGTTCGAGCCCACCGGAAACGGCCCCTACGTCGCCCCCATCGCGTTCAACGTGGTGGCGCTGGCCGGCAACCTGGTCGACGACGGCGAGGGCGAGACCGACGAGGAGAAGAAGCTGCGCAACGAGTCGCGCAAGATCCTCCACCTCCCGGACCTCCGCGTCGCCGGCACCTGCGTGCGCGTGCCGGTGTTCACCGGCCACTCGCTGACCATCCACGCCCAGTTCGACAAGGACATCACCCCCGACGAGGCCCGCGCGGTGCTCGCCGAGGCCGAGGGCGTCGAACTGGTCGACGTGCCCACCCCGCTCCAGGCCGCCGGCGGCGACACCTCGCTCGTCGGCCGCATCCGTCAGGACCAGAGCGTCGAGGGCGACAAGGGCCTGGTGCTGTTCATCAGCAACGACAACCTGCGCAAGGGTGCGGCCCTCAACACCGTCCAGATCGCGGAACTGTTGGTCAAGTGATGGTCCCTCGATACGTTCGTTCGTTCCTCACGAACACTCGGGACGCGGCATGACGAGTCTTGCGGTCATCGGCGCCGGCGCGATGGGGGAGGCCCTCCTCGCCGGCTGGCTCGCGTCCGGCATGCAGCCGTCCGACATCGTGATCGTCGACGCCCACCAGCCACGCGTCGATGATATCGAGGAGCGCCACGGCGTCACGGGCGTCTCGCTCGCCGAGGCCGCCCAGGCCGACACCGTCGTGCTGGCCGTCAAGCCGCACCAGGTCGACGGCATCCTCGGCGCCCTCCGCGACGACCTGGGGGAGGAGACACTGGTGGTCTCCATCGCCGCCGGCGTCACGCTCGGCCAACTGGAGGCCGCGGTGCCCGACCGCGCCGTCGTCCGCGTCATGCCTAACACGCCCGCCCTCGTGGGCGAGGGCATGGCCGGCGTCGTGCGGGGCCGGCACGCCACCGACGAGCAGGTCGACCGCGTGAAGGGCCTCATGGACGCCGTCGGCAAGGCCGTCGTGATCGGGGAGAAGAGCCTCGACGCGCTCACCGCGCTGTCCGGCTCCGGGCCTGCGTACCTGTTCTACGTGGCCGAGGCGATGATCGAGGGCGGCGTGCACCAGGGGCTCACCCGGGCCGAGGCCACCGAGCTGGTCAACCAGACGTTCGTCGGCTCCGCGGCGATGCTCGCCGAGACCGGGAAGACCGCCACGCAACTGCGCGAGATGGTCACCTCGCCCGCCGGCACCACCGCCGCGGCGCTCCGCACGCTCGACGACCACGGCGTCCGCGCCGCATTCCTCGACGCCATCGAGGCCTGCCGCATCCGCGGCCTCGAGATGGGCCGCGAGTAGACCCCCGGCCCTGCACCCAGCCCAGATCTAGATTCGCGCTGCCTGACGCTCGCAAATCTAGATCTGGGCGCTTCCCTTTCGGCCTGCTGGGCCGCGCGAATCTAGATTTGCGCTGGCAGACGCTCGCAAATCTAGATTTGGGCGCCTGGAGCGGCCCACGGCCGAGTCGGGCAGGCTGCGCGAATGGGCGAGATTGGTCGATCTTGCCCGGCGGGGTTAAGATTGGGAGTCTGGCCTGACTTCTGTCAGGCGAGCCTGAAACCAAGTACGACCCCAGCGAAAGGCACACAGTGGGTTCTGTCATCAAGAAGCGCCGCAAGCGCATGGCCAAGAAGAAGCACCGCAAGCTGCTGAAGCGCACCCGTATTCAGCGTCGTCGCGCCGGTAAGTAGTGACTCCACCCTCTCGGGTCCTTCTTCTCACCCGCGCTGGCTGCCACCTCTGTGTGGAGGCCGAAGCAGTGCTGAAGACCACCTGCGAGGACATGGGAGCGGGCTGGCGCGCCATCGACGTCGACACCGACGAGCGGCTCCGAGCGAAGTACACGGACCACGTGCCCGTGACGTTCGTGGATCGTGAGCTGCTCGGCTACTGGTTCCTCGACGAAGCCGCGCTGCGCGCGGCGCTCGACAAGCGCGCGCCCCAGGCCCCCTCCGACGACTGGATGCCCTGAACCAGCCCCAAGAACGGATTGACCTCGACGTGACCGACGCCATGGACCCGACCTCGCCGGCGACTCCGCCGGAGTTTGAGCCAACCGCCGGGTCAGTGACCTTCGTCGGCTCTGGCCCGGGAGATCTCGGCCTGCTCACCATGAACGGTTCGCGCGCCCTCCAAGTGGCCGATCTGGTCATCGTGGACGAGGACGCCGACGAGGAGCAGGTCGCCGCGCTCATCCCCGCCCACGCCGAGATCCGGCTGACGGGCGGCGACGACGAGGTGACCGCGATCCTGAGCGCCGTGGCGCAGGGGCGCAAGGTCGTCCGTCTCCACAGCGGCGACTACTTCACGGATGCCGACGCCGGTGGCGTCCTCCCGGAGGTGCTCGACGCGGTCGGGCTGCGCGTCAACGTCATGCCCGGCATCAACCGCTGGAGCGCCGCGCTCTCGTTCGGCGCCGTCGCCGCGTCGAGCTCGTTCGCCGCGCTCGACGCGACCCTGGGCGTGCCACCGGTCACCGAGTGGCCCCAGGCCGAGACCCTCATCATGCGCGTGCGCGGCTCGTCGGCCGCCAAGCTGGCCGAGCAGGCGATGCTCCGCTACGGCCCCGCCAGCCACTGCCTCTCGCTCACCGCGATCGGCACCACCGGCCAGGTCAGCGAACTGACCAGTTGGGGCGACGTGGAGGACTCCGACGTCGACGAGGCCTTCTACATCGTCGGCCCCGGCATCGAGGAATCCAGCCGCCAGCGCTACGCCTGGTTCGAGGGCAAGCCGCTGTTCGACTGGCGCATCGTGGCCCCCAGCACCAAGGACTCCCTCGACCCGCTCGTCGAGGAACTCGCCAACTTCGGCGCGACCACCGAGGTCGTCGCCACCATGTCCATCGAGCCGCCCCGCACGGAGCAGGCCATGGAACGCGCGGTGCGCGGCCTCGTCGACGGCCGCTACCTGTGGCTGGTGTTCACCTCGCCGCACGCCGTCGCCGCCATCGCCGAACGCCTCGAGGAGTACGGGCTCGACTCCCGCGCCCTCTCCGGCATCAGCCTCGCCGCCGTCGGCCGCGGCACCGTCGAGGCCCTCGCCCGGATGGGCATCAAGGCCGACCTCGTGCCCGTCGTCGAGAACACCACCGGCGCACTGGCCCATGAGTTCCCCGCCTACGACGACCTCATCGACCCGCTCGACCGCGTGCTCGTGCCCAGCGCCGACGTCGCCGTCGAACCCCTGCTGGTCGGGCTCAGCAAGCTCGGCTGGGAGGTCGAGGAGGTCACCGCCTACCGCACCGTCCGCGCCGCGCCGCCGCCGGCCGAGACCCGCGAGGACATCAAGACCGGTAACTTCGACGCCGTCGTGTTCACCTCTGCCACCGCGGTGCGCAACATGATCGGCATCGCCGGCAAGCCCCACGCCGCCACCGTGGTGGCCGCCATCGGCCCCGCCACCGCTGCGGCCTGCGAGATCCACGGCCTCCGCGTCGACGTGACCGCCGACGCGCCCACCTTCGAATCCCTCGCCGATGGCCTGGCCCGTTTCGCGGACCGCCGCAGGCAGGACCAGGTCGACGCCGGGCTGCCGGTGACCAAGCCGTCCCAACGGAAGCGTCGCCGCCGCCGCAAGACGGTTGAACCCAACGAATAGGCTCAGGCCCATGACCCAGACAGCAACGGTGCACGTCATGCGGCACGGACAGGTCCACAACCCCGACGGCCTCCTCTACGGCCGGCTCCCCGGCTTCGGCCTGTCGGACCTCGGCCACCAGATGGCCGCCCGCATGGCCGAGTACTGGAGCGACAAGCCGCTCACGCACCTGAGGGTCTCACCGCTGCAGCGTGCGAAGGAGACCCTCGCGCCCACCGCCGCCCTGTTCCCGCACCTAGAGGTGGTCGAGGACGAGCGCGTCATCGAGGCCGACAACAAGTTCCAGGGCATGACCTTCGGCCGCGACAACAAGGCCCTGCGCAACCCGAAGATGTTCTGGCACATGCGCAATCCGCTCATCCCCAGCTGGGGCGAGCCATACACCGAGATCGCCGCCCGCATGCGCGCCGCGATCCGCGACGCCGGCGAGGCCGCGGGCGACGGCGGGCAGGCGCTCGTCGTCAGCCACCAGCTCTCCATCTGGACCGCCCGCATGGACGCCGAGGGCCGCCCCTTCGCGCACGACCCCCGCAAGCGCGAGTGCACCCTGTGCTCCGTGACCAGCTTCACGCTGCGCGACGGCCTCGTGACCGCCGTCGACTATGCCGAGCCGGCCGCGGACCTGCTCCCCGTCAAGACCGGGCGCCGGTGGAAGGTGGGCACGTGACCCGCCTGCTTGCCGCGCTTGCCGCTGCGTTGCTCCTGCTCACCGCCTGTTCCCCCGACGAGGGGGAGGGCGCCGCGGGCGGCACCACCGGCTTCGTCGGCGGCGACGGCACCTTCACGATCGTGCCGGCCGACCAGCGGGTCGAGGCCCCGGTGCTCGAGGGCCAGACACTGGCCGGCGACGACCTCTCCACCACCGAGTTCCAAGGCAAGCCGCTGGTCATCAACGTGTGGGGCTCCTGGTGCGCACCGTGCCGCGCCGAGGCCCCCGAGCTGGTCAAGGCCAAGGAGGAACTGGGCGACGACGTCTCCTTCCTCGGCATCAACACCCGCGACACCCCGGCCGCCGCGCAGGCCTTCGAACGCTCCTTCGACATCACCTGGCCCTCGCTCAACGACCCCGACGGCATGCTGCTGCTCGAGTTCGCCCAACTGCCGCCCAAGGCCATCCCCAGCACCGTCGTGCTCGACGAGCAGGGCCGCGTCGCGGCCCGCGTGCTCGGTGAGGTCAGCGCCTCGACCTTGCGCGGCATCCTCGAGGACGTGACGCCGTGATGCTCCTGGAGGGCTGGGTGCAGTCGGCGCTGACGTCGTCGATGCTGCTGGCCATCCCCGTCGCCATCCTCGCCGGCATCGTCTCCTTCGCCTCCCCCTGCATCCTGCCCCTGCTGCCCGGCTACCTCAGCTACGCGTCGGGCATGGGCGCCAGCGAGATCGCCCAGGGCACCGCCAAGAAGCGGCTCCTGCTGATGGGCACCGTCGGCTTCATCCTCGGCTTCTCCGTCATGTTCGTGCTCACCGGCGCGCTGCTGGGCGGGCTCGGGGGAGTGCTCATTGCCAACGAGCGGATCATCACGCTCATCCTGGGCGTCGTGATCCTGCTGCTCGGCGCCGCGTTCGCGGGCTTCATCCCCATCCCCGCCATGTGGACGCCCAGCGTCACGCCGAAGATGGGCGTGGCGGCCTCGCCGCTGCTCGGCATGGTGTTCGGCCTGAGCTGGACGCCCTGCATCGGCCCCGCGCTGTCGGTCGTGTTCGCGATGGCCTTCAACGAGGGCTCCGCCGTGCGCGGCGGTGTCCTGGCATTCTTCTACGCGCTGGGCCTCGGGTTGCCGTTCATCCTGTTCGCCCTCGCCTTCACCGCGATGGCGCCGCGGCTCGAGTGGTTGAAGCGCAACCAGCGCCTCGTGCAGCGCATCGGCGGCATCCTCATGATGCTCGTCGGCATCGCCATGATCACCGGCCTGTGGGACATGATGATGGTCGAGTTGCGCCAGTGGGTAGCGAGCTTCGGGACCATCCTGTGAGCCGGCGCCGCAGCCCCGTGGCCGAGACGCTGCGCTGGGCCTGGGGTCAGCTCACCAGCATGCGCACCGCGCTGCTCCTGCTGTTCCTCCTCGCCGTCGCGGCCATCCCCGGCTCGATCATCCCGCAGCGCAACACCGAGCCCATCGAGGTGCTGGACTTCAAGGACCGCAACCCGGGCTGGGACCGCATCCTCGAGCCGCTCGGCTTCTACGACATCTACACCTCGGCCGTGTTCTCGGCGGTCTACCTGCTGCTGTTCGCGTCGCTGATCGGCTGCATCATCCCGCGCGTCGGCAAGTACTGGGCGGCGGTGCGCAAGCCTCCGCCGCGGCTGCCCGCTCGGGTGGAGCGGCTGCCGGTGGTCCAGGTGGGAACGCTTGGCGGCCCTTCGTCGTTCGCTGGCGCTCACGCTCAGGGACCAGCTGATCGCGCCGAGGCCTGGCTGAGGTCCAAGCGGTACCGGATCCGCCGCACCGACGAGGGGATCAGCGCCGAGCGCGGCTACCTCCGCGAGGCCGGCAACCTCGTGTTCCACCTCTCCCTCGTCGGCGTCCTCGCCGGCCTGGCCTGGTCCAACCTGTGGGGCTTCTCCGGCAGCGCGATCGTCGTCGAGGGCCGCGGCTTCTCCAACGTCATCACCCAGTACGACGACTTCAACGCCGGCGGCATGCTCGACACCGACCGCCTCGAGCGCTTCAGCGTCCGCATCGACCAGTTCCACGCCGAGTTCGAGACCGGCGAGGTCCAGCGCGGCGCCGCCCGCGTCTTCGACGCCGACGTCACCGTCACGGATGCCGACGGCGAGCGCACCACGGTCATGACCGTCAACGAGCCGCTCATCACCGCCGGCGGCACACAGGTCAACCTCCAGGCCCACGGCTACGCGCCCATCTTCACCGTCACCGACGGCAACGGCGACGTCGCCTTCAGCGGCCCCGTCGTCTTCCTGCCGCAGGACGGCAACTTCTCGTCCGTCGGAGTCATCAAGGTGCCCGATGCGCGCCCCACCCGACTCGCGTTCGAGGCCTGGTTCCTGCCGACGGCCGTCCTCAACGAGCAGGGCCCCCACTCCGTCTTCCCCGACGCGCTGAACCCCGAGGTGTACCTCAACGTGTGGCAGGGCGAGCCCGCCGTCGAGACCGGCGTGCCCGAGAACGTCTACGTGCTCAACACCGACGGCATGGAGCAGGTGCTCGGCGACGACGGTCAGGTGCTCAGCGCCCGGATGCTGCCCGGCGCCCACATGTCGCTGCCGGATGAACTCGGCTCGGTCAGCTTCGACGGCTACCAGCGCTGGGTGCGCCTCCAGATCAGCGAGACCCCAGGCAACCTCGTCACCCTCATCGCGATCTCGCTGGGCGTCCTGGGCCTGATCTTCAGCCTCTACGTGCGCCCCCGACGCCTGTTCGTGCGCCTCGACGGCGACGAGGCCATCGTCGGTGGCCTCGACCGGACCGACACCGCAACCGGCCTCGACGACGAGGTCGCCGGACTGCTTGCGGCAACCACGGGCAATCCGGTGCACAATGGTGAGGCCCAGACACCCGAGAACGAGGAGCCCCAGGCATGAGCCTGTCCGAATGGTCGTACACCCTGATGGTCTACGCCGCAGTGGTGTACCTGATCGCATTCGGTGCCCACGCCGTCGAATGGGCCGCTGCGCGCGGCCAGTCCGCAGTCCGCCCCGAGGACGGCTCCGAGGACTCCGCCCGCACCCGCGTCGACCTCTTCGGCCGCCTCGGCCTGGTGTTCACGGTGGTGGCCGCCGCCATGCACGTCACCGCGGTGGTCTTCCGCGGTGTCGCCGCCGAGCGCCCGCCGTGGGGCAACATGTACGAGTTCATCACCTCGACGCTCGCGTTCGCCGCGCTGCTGTACCTGTTCGTCGCCCTCAAGTGGGGTATGCGCTGGCTGGGCCTGGGCATGACGCTGCTGTTCACCGTCGGCGTCGGGCTGGCCGTCACCCAGTGGTACGTGGCCGTCGCCCCGCTGGTGCCCGCGCTGCACAGCGTCTGGTTCATCATCCACATCATCGCCGCGGCCATCGCCGGCGCCGCCTTCAATGTGGGCGGCCTGGCCTCCATCCTGTACCTGCTGAAGGACCGGGCCGAGACGCGGGCCGCAGCCGGCCAAGAGACTCGGGGCTACCTTGCGAAGCTGCCCATGGCCAAGAAGCTGGACATCTTCTCCTACCGCCTCCACGCCTTCGCCGTGCCGCTGTGGACCTTCACCATCGTGGCCGGCGCCATCTGGGCGCAGTACGCCTGGGGCCGGTTCTGGAACTGGGACCCCAAGGAGACCTGGAGCTTCATCACCTGGGTGGTCTACGTCGCCTACCTGCACGCCCGCGCGACCGCTGGCTGGCGGGGCCGGCCGGTGGCGATCATCGCGATCATCGGCCTGGCGACCTTCTGGTTCAACTTCATCGGCGTCAACCTCCTCTTCAGCGGATTGCACTCGTACGCGGGGATCTAGGACATGGCTGCCGACGAGGCGCCCGACTGGCTGGCGCGGCTGTACGAGGAACACGGTGCGACGTTGCACCGGCTCGCAGTCCTGCTCGGAGCCGAGGACCAGGCCGACCGCATCGTCCGCAGCGCCCTGCTGGCGCTGCGCCGTCGCTCCCACCGCCTGATCGATCCCGTCGAACGCGTCTACTTCCTGCAGGAACACGTCGTCCACCTGGCGCGCGCCGTCCGGCCCACCACCGAGCCGCTGGAGATGCCGCGCGTCGATGAGCAACGGCAGGACGAGATCCTCTCTGCGCTCACCGCCATGCCGGCACGCACGGCCGAACTGCTCGTCGTCAGCCACTACCTCGCGGTCTTCGGGCCCGATCTCGCCAACATCATGCGGATGTCGGTGCGTGGCTGCAACCTCAAGCTGGAGGCCGCACTGGAGGCGCTACGGGCCCGCGTCGGGGCGCCCACCCCCGGCAGCCAACCCGGCGTCATCGAATCGCTGTCCCAGGAACTCACTGCGGCGCTCCGCTCGGCCGCACGGCTCACCTCGACCCCGGATCCGGGCACGCTCCCCGACGAGCTGCACCTCATCGCCGAGGACCGGGGCATCCGGTTCGGGCCGCGCCTGGTGGTCGGGCTCACCATCGCTGCGGCCATCCTCGGCCTCGTGCTGGCGGCGCTGACCCGGCCCGACGCAGGCCTGGCGGCAGATCCGACGCCCGAACCGCCGCCGTCGCCGGCGGTGGTCGAGAGCCACGCCATCCCGGCCATCGTGCGCAACACCCCGCTCTACTACGTGGGCCGCGACGAGAAGCTGTACCGCGAGTTGCGCGACCTGCAGTCGACCGGCAACCTCGTGCGCTCCTCGCTGACCGCGCTGCTGTCCGTCGTACCGCTGGATCCCGATTACCGCACCGTGTGGGGCCCCGGCCAGCTGCTCAGCGCGGAGATCGACGGCGACGAGCTCGTCGTCGACCTCTCGGCGGACGCCTACGCGCCCCTCAACTCGCCCGTCGCGGCCACCCGGGCCCGTGACCAGGTGGTCTACACGGCCACCGAACTCGTGGGCAACCCGGATCTGCGGGTGCTGTTCCGCGCAGACGGCGGCACGCCCCCGGAGGGCTTCGACAGCACGGAGGGCTACCAGCGCCGGGGCCTGGAGCCCATGCCGGCGCTGTGGATCAGCTCGCCGCGCAACCAGGCGACGCTGCAGGCCGGCACGCCGTCGATCATCGGCACCGTCAAGCCCGGGCTGGGGGAGCCGTTCGTGCGGATCACGGACCAGGACAGCGGCCGGGTGATCTTCGAGGCGACGGCGCAGACCACGCCGGGGGAGAACGTCGAGGGCTGGAGGGTGTGGACCGTGAGCACCACGCTGCCCAAGGGCAACCTGGAGATCACCGCCACGATCCTCGAGGGGGATCCGCCTCAGCAGATCAGGGAGAACAAGACGATCACCGTGTCGTGACGTAGTGCGAGACAGCCGTCTGGGCCTGCACGGGGGCGAAGCGGGCGGCGAACGCGAGCGCCTTGTTCCAGGCGCCGTCGATGACGACGGGCCGGTTCCTCCGCAGCCCATCCATCGTCGCGTCGACGACCTGCTGGGGCGTGCGGCGATTCTTCAGCACCGAGTCGTTGCCGGCGACGGTCCAGAAGTCGGTCTCCGTGGGGCCGGGGCAGCTGGCGAGCACGCGGATGCCGGTGCCCTTGAGCTCCTGCCACAGCGCGGCGCTCAGGTTCAGCACATAGGCCTTGCTGGCGGCGTAGGCGGCCATGCTGGGGGTGGGCTGGAACGCGCCGGTGGAGGCGACGTTGATGATGGCCCCGCGGCCGCGCTCGTGCATGCCGGGCAGCACGGCGTGGATGAGGTCGGTCAGCGCGACGACGTTGAGCTCCAACATCTCGGTGGTGCGCTCGGGATCCGAGTCCGCGAAGCTCCCGATCTGGGCGAAGCCGGCGTTGTTGACCAGGTGGCTGACGCGGGCGTCGCGCAACTCGGCCATGAACGCGGCGCGGGCCTCGTCGTCGGACAGGTCGACCACCGAGATTCGGGTGGCCACGCCGAACTCGCCGGAGATGCGGTCCGCGACGTCGCGGAGCTTGTCCTGGCTGCGGGCGGCGAGCCAGACGTCGGCGCCCTCCGCGGCGAGCCGCTCGGCGAAGGCCACGCCCAATCCGCTGGAGCCGCCGGTCACCACTGCCCACGTGTTCTTCATGCCCTTTACCTTACGCATGGAACAATGGGCGCCATGCAGCATTTCGATCTCATCGTCATCGGCTCGGGCTCGGGGAACTCCCTCATCGATGAACGATTCGAGAAGTGGAACGTCGCGCTCGTCGACCGGGACGAGACGTTCGGCGGCACCTGCCTCAACCGCGGGTGCATCCCCACCAAGATGTTCGTGCTGCCCGCAGACCACGCCGCGGCCCCGCGCGAGGCCAAGCGGCTCGGGGTGGACCTGGAGTACAAGGGCTCGGACTGGAAGGCCATCCGGGACCGGATCTTCGGCCGCATCGACCCCATCTCGGCCGGCGGCCTCGACTGGCGCGAGCGCTCCGAGAACGTCACCGTGTTCCGCGACGAGGCCCGCTTCGTCGGCGACAAGGTGCTGCAGGTCGGCGACACCCAGATCAGCGCGGACCGCGTCGTCATCGCCACCGGCTCGCGCCCCCGCGAGCTCGACGTGCCCGGCATGGCGGACGTCGCGGACCGGGTCTTCACCTCGGACACCATCATGCGCATCGACGAGCGGCCCAAGCGCCTCGTCATCCTCGGCGGTGGCTTCATCGCGTCCGAGTTCGCCCACGTCTTCGCGTCGCTGGGCACCGAGGTCACGCTCATCAACCGCTCCGAGGTCATGCTCCGCGGCGCGGACGCGGAGATCTCCGAGCAGTTCGTCAACCTGCTGGGCAAGCGCGTGCAGATCCGCCTCAACCAGCAGCTCGCGCTCCTCGAGGAGGGGCAGGGCGGCGAGGTCACCGTCGTCACGACGGACCGCAACGGCATCGAGTACGAGTACTTCGCCGACGCCGTGCTCGTCGCCGCCGGGCGCGTGCGCAACTCCGACGCGCTGGATCCGGCCGCCGGGGGCATCGACGTGGGCGCGTTGGGCCAGATCAAGGTGGACGCGCAGCAGCGCACCAACGTCGAGGGGGTCTGGGCGCTGGGCGACGTGTCCTCGGACCACCTGCTCAAGCACGTTGCCAACGCCGAGATGCGCACCGTGCAGCACAACCTGCTCCACCCCGAGGCCCCCGTCGAGACGGACCACCGCTACGTGCCGTACGCCGTGTTCAGCGACCCGCAAGTGGCCGCCGTCGGCGCCACCGAGGCGCAACTGCAGGCCTGGGGCACGCCGTACCTGTGCGCGCGCCAGCGCTACGCAGACGTCGCCTACGGCTGGGCGCTCGAGGACGAGGGCCACTTCGTCAAGCTCCTCGCGGATCCGGGCAGCTGGCGGCTCCTCGGCGCCCACATCATCGGCCCGCAGGCGCCCACCCTGATCCAGCCGCTCATCCAGGCGATGAGCTTCGGGCTGCGCGTCGACGAGATGGCCCGCGGCCAGTACTGGATCCACCCGGCGCTGCCGGAGGTGGTGGAGAACGCGCTGCTCGGGTTGTTGGCCAAGCACCAGGCGGAGACGGCCCGGTGAGGCGCCTCCTGGCGCTGACGGGGGTCGCGGCGCTGGGGCTGGCCGCCTGCGCGCCCGAACCGTTCATCCCCGCGCCGTACCGCTCGGCTGAGCCCGTCGTCGAGGCCGGGGCGCCCGAGGCGACTGCGACGGCGGCGTCGCGGCCGGAGCCGACCCGGGCTGCAGGCTCGGCCGAGGCCACCGGAGTTGCCGACGAGTGCCGCCAACTGGCCGAGGACCTCACCCCGGAGGAGCGCGTCGGCCAGCTGTTCATGGTGGGCGTCGACACGGGTGGCCTGGACCCGGCCACCGAATCCGCGATCAGGGATTCGCGCGTCGGCTCCGTCGTGCTGCTCGGCAACACGACGGCGGGCGCCAACGAGATCCGCAAGCTCACGCTGCGCCTGGGCAGCCTCGGCACCTCGAAGCTGCCGCTGCTGGTCGCGGTGGACCAGGAGGGCGGCACCGTCCAGCGCTTGAAGGGCCCCGGCTTCTCCGAGATTCCGTCTGCACGCGACCAGGGCGCGATGGCACCCGATGACCTGGAAGCCGCTGCAGGCATCTGGGCCGGTGAGCTCAAGGAGGCCGGCATCCACTACGACCTCGCCCCCGTCGGCGACCTCGTGCCCGAGGCCAAACAGGCCACCAACGAGCCGATCGGCCGCCTCAAGCGTGACTTCGGCTCCGATCCCGCGCTCGTGTCCGAGGCCGTGGTGCGGTTCATCGGCGGCATGCAGGGCCAGGGCCTTGCCACCTCCGTCAAGCACTTCCCTGGGCTGGGCGAGGTGGTCACCAACACCGACTTCGGCGCCGCCGAGGACACCGACGTGAC